>VRUF01000126.1 GCA_019456245.1 Planctomycetota bacterium
TGGTCCTAAGGGCAGAGGTCCTGGTTTCGGTGGCAGCAAGCAGTTGCAGGAATCTGTAGAAGAAAAGGGCAAGGCTGAAAAGAAGTAAGTTTTAGTACAATTAGCTAGTAAATTAATAATAAAGGGTCGTGAGCTATTTGCTTTCGGCCCTTTTTTTGCGCTGGTTTAGGTTTGGTATTTCCTAAATATTTTTGTTATCGGACAAACTGGTTTTTTTTTTAGAATAATACTTGCAGTTTTTCGGAGTGAGGGGCTTTTTCAGGTGCATGGCAAGTGTAAAAGATAAGAAGTAATGGAATTGGTTTTTTTTGTAAATTTGGAGATTAATCGGAGGTGTTATTTACCGATAAAACTAATGGAGTTCAGTCAGCGGCTGAACTTCGAAGAGAAGTTGTAATTAGTGATACGTGGAGATAGTATCAGGTGGTATTTTTCAGGATTCAATCGGGTAAGCGCAGAGTATTGACGATAGCGATTGCTACTGCGGGGCTTGTGCTTGTAGGTGTCGGCGCGGTGCTTAGCTCGCCATTGTTAGTATTGTTATTGAGCTGCATCGGTGCATCGGTGATATACTTCTTTGGACGGTTATTTTTTATTGGGTGTGAGAGTAAGAGTTCACCTCAGGTGGAAAACGACTGGGCGGAGAGCATGACTACGCGTCTTGGCAGTATCCTTGAAAATTCTCTTAACGAGATATATATTTTTGACAGGGAGTCGCTGTATTTTATTCAGGTTAATAAAGGCGGAAGGCAGAATACAGGTTATTCGATGGAGGAGTTGCGTTGTATGACGCCGCTTGATATTAAGCCGGAATTTAACGCGGAATCTTTTACGAAACTTATATCGCCGCTTATTGACGGTGAGCAGGATGAGATCGAATTTCGAACCGTTCATCGGAGAAAAGACGGTTCCGATTATCCGGTGGAGGTTCATCTTCAGATTTCCGAAGAGGGGGATTCAGAAGTTTTTGCGGCAATTATTCTTGATGTTACTGAACGAGAGAAAGCTGAGGAGCGGATTCGTAACTCGAAGGAGCAGGCGGAGGCCGGAACGAAGGCCAAGAGCGAGTTTCTTGCGAATATCAGCCATGAACTACGGACTCCGATGAATTCTATCATAGGATTCAGCGAGATTCTTCGTGAGGATGGCCTTGAGGGTGCGCATGGTGATTATATCAAAGCGATACACGTCGCGGGCATAACGCTTATGGGGATCATCGACGACATTTTTGATCTTTCAAGCATCGAGAACGGCAAGCTTGAGATTAAGATAGAGGAATGTTCGCTTGGGGATTGTCTGGAAGTTATTAATTCGCTGATGCGTCCCGAGGCGATGCATAAAGGTCTTAAGTTTGAAATTCTCCAATGCGGTGTGCTTCCGGAAATGATCCCTACCGACGCTGTGCGTCTTCATCAGTGCCTTGTGCACCTTGTCAACAATGCGATCAAGTTTACCGATGAAGGGCATGTTTTTGTTAACGTTTCGATGGTAAATGAAGGAACAGGATGCTTTGTTCGATTTGATGTAGAGGATACAGGTATAGGTGTTGCGGCTGACAGTTATGAAGCGATATTAGAGTCTTTTACACAGGCTGACGGGAGCGCAACTCGTAAGTATGGCGGTACAGGACTTGGTTTGAGTATAACGAGTTGTCTTGCGGGGCTTTTGGGCGGGAGTTTATCGCTTAAGAGCAAAGAAGGTGGCGGATCGATATTTAGCCTGATGATACCTGTTAATTTTGATTCGGGTATTTCAAGCATGCTTGACCGTTATGAATATGTTAACAGAGCTTTTGAGGAGGATGAGTTTGTCGGAGAAGGCCGGTTTAATGGTCGCGTTCTTATTGTAGATGATTGCAGGGCAAATCAGGAGCGTATGAGGCTGGTACTTGAGGAACGTGGGATTGATGTAGTTTTAGCCAGTGACGGAAAGGAATGTATTGAGAAGGCATCCAGCGAGGAGTTTGACCTGATATTCATGGATATTCACATGCCAGTTATGAACGGTTATGAGGCGGTGAAGAAACTTCGTGACCAGTGTATATCGACGCCGATAGTTGCTTTTACTGCTTATGAGATGCGTGGTGACAAGGAGAAGTGCCTGGCTATGGGTTGTGATAGTTACATAACCAAGCCTTTCGACGAGTCGCGGCTGCTTTTGGTGCTTGAGAGCTTTATTTGCTGCGATCCGGAACATGCAGCAGGCAGGTAGTTTGTGTCTTTCCGGGGGCTGTTTTTTGGGGTTCGGAAGTTTCTTGACAGGTCCATTGTTTATCGGTATGCTCATGTCGGTTAATTAAGTATAATCTTTGATAGGAGTATAGTGTGCGGGTTTTGTCTGGAATACAGCCAACTGCTAAGCAGCATATAGGTAATTTTTTTGGTGCGATGCGTCAGCACATCCATTTACAGGCCGAAAATGAGGCTTTTTACTTTATTGCGGATTACCATGCGCTGACGAGCAACCCATTGCCAGATGAGTTGAAGTCATATACTCTTGATGCTGTGCTGGATTATCTTGCTTTGGGGCTTGATCCTGAGAAGACGGTTTTCTGGCGTCAGAGCGATGTTCCTGAGGTGACGGAGCTTACATGGCTTTTGTCGTGTGTTACTCCGATGGGTCTGCTGCAGCGGTGTACTTCTTATAAGGATAAAGTTTCTCAGGGAATTTCTCCTAATCACGGATTGTTTGCTTACCCGGTATTGCAGGCTGCGGATATTCTTATTTTTGACAGTGAGCTTGTTCCCGTCGGTGCCGACCAGAAACAGCATATCGAAGTGGCTCGGGATATTGCTCAGCGTTTCAATACTCAATACGGTGAGACGCTTGTTCTTCCGAAGGATTATATTCTCGAATCTGTTGCGGTTGTTCCCGGTGTTGACGGTCGTAAGATGAGTAAGAGCTATGGCAATACGATCGGGATATTTGAGTCTGAAAAAGCGGTGAAGAAAAAGGTGATGAGTATCGTTACTGATTCGACGCCTGTTGAAGAAGCGAAAGACCCCGAGAAGTGTAATGTTTTTGCATTGCTTAAACTTGTTGCAAGCGAGGACGAACTTGGTGAGTGGGAGGCGAAGTATCGCAACGGCGGTATGGGGTATGGGGCAGCTAAGAAACGGCTGCTTGAGTTATTGCTTGAGTATTTTGCTCCTTATCGTGAAAAGCGTGAGGAGCTGGCGAAGATGGAAGGTTATGTTGAAGAGGTTTTGAAGTCAGGTGCAGAGCGGGCCAGGGCGGTTGCTTGCGTTACACTTGATCGCGTTCGCAAGGCAATGGGAATAGGAGATGGTGTATGAGTGACAAACTTGTAACGGTTGCTAAGTTTTATACTGCTTTTGAAGCGGAGATAGCTAAGCTGGAGCTTGATAATAACGGTATAAATTCAATTATTGTCGGCGGCGGTCTGGCTACGATGCTGCCTCATATTGAGTGTGTTAAGGCGGAAATAAAAGTAGCCGAGGCTGATGTTGAAAATGCGAAAGCGATCCTTGATTCTGTGGGTGAAGATAGCGAGGGGGATGTTTAGTGGTGCAGTACCGTGTAAATCTTGATATTTTTGCGGGGCCGCTTGACTTGCTTTTGTACCTTGTCCGCAAGGATGAGGTTGATATTTACGATATTCCTATTCTGAGTATCACAGAGCAGTTTGTCAAGCACATCGAAGTTATTAAGATGATCGATATCGAGCTTGCCGGTGAGTTTCTTGTAATGGCAGCGACGCTGATGGAGATCAAGTCTGCGATGCTTATTCCGAGTGTGGATCCTGAGGATATGGAGGAAGGAGAGGAAGGGGATCCTCGCAGGGAGCTAGTTCGTCAACTGCTTGAGTATAAGCGATTTAAGGATGCGGCGAATATGCTCGATGAGTCTGCGGAGGATCGCGGGAAGCGTTTTACGCGGCCTGATTCAGTTCTTGTCCAGTTGAAGGAAGGGCAAGAGCCTGAGCTTGACCTTGATGAGGTTAGCGTTTGGACGCTTCTTGAGGCGTTCGATATGATGATGGAGGCGACTGGTCGGCTTCATAGTTATGATCATATCAGCGACGATACTTCAATTGATCAATACCAGATAGAGCTTTTGGGCCGTTTGCAGGTCGAGGGGCCGATGGCTTTTGCGGATATTTTCAAGGGTAAGACGAACCTGTTTCAGGTGATCGGTTTGTTTCTTGCTTTGCTTGAGTTGATGCGGTCTGATCTTATCTGGGCTGAGCAACATGAATTGCTTGGTACGATAAATGTTCGGGCCAATACTGAAGAGCCTGCGGAGAAGGCAGTTGGGGATGCGATCTATAAGATCCGGCAGGAGGAAGAGGCAAGTGTGACCGATGATGAGATCGCGGCAGATCTTGCGGAAACAGTTGGCGATGCGGATGCGGCGGTGGAAAGCGAGGTAGAGATTATGTCAGAGGAAGGTTATGAGGTTGAAGCGAACGAAAAAAGTTTAACGGATTTGGGAGTTGATATGAGCGATGGAACGATAAAGCAGGAAGGGCGTTTTTCGAGGACCAAAGAACAAGAAGGTGGTGAGGGAAAGTTTTCGATCCCTATAAAGGAAGTGCCAACGGGGTGGGATAATAAGAAGGCGTTTAGGGAAGATCATGTGCTTAAGGATGAATCGGGTAAAGGGTGAGCGGTTGGCGTGTTTTTTTTGCGTGTTTTTTAATTGTTTTAATTCTTGTTTGACATACTCAGAGATGTTGTTTACAATCCAAGCGTTAGATTTGCTTGAAAAAAGTCTACTATTGTCGAAAGGGCATGGAGATGTCAGAAAACGTTATTGAATTGACCGATGTTACATTTGATGAGACGGTGAATAATTCGGAAGTGCCTGTTCTTGTTGATTTTTGGGCTACGTGGTGCGGTCCGTGTAAGATGCTTGCGCCTGTGATCGATGAAATTGCCGGGGAATACGGCGATAAGGTGAAGGTTTGCAAGGTTAATACGGATGATCACCGGGAAGCGGCTGTGGAATATGCGATTAATGCTATCCCTACAATAATTTTGTTTAAAGATGGTCAGATTGCCCAGAAATGGGTTGGAATGACGACAAAGCAGGATATTACAGATGCAATCGACGGGGCCTTATAGTCGCTTTGCGACAGTTTTTAGTTTTTAGTTCTTAGTTTTTAGTTTTTAGTTGTGGTTTCGCCTTCCGCCGTCGCTAAAGCTATGGCGAGACAGGTCGGCGAGGCAGATATAATATTTTCATTCGTTGTTAGATTAGTTAGTTATAGGGATGCGTTTTTTTTTCGTGTCCCTTTTTTTGTGCGCATCTTAGCTTAGTTTTACGGCTGTTCCGTAGGCTAGTAGTTCTGCGGCACTTCCTATTACGCTTGTTGTCATGTAGCGGATGTTGATGATGGCGTCTGCTCCCTTTTGCGAGGCCTGCGTGATCATCCTGTTTGTAGCTATCTGGCGTGCCTTGCCCATCATGTCGGTGTATTCGGTCAGTTCGCCTCCCAGTATCAGCCTTATTATTGCCGAGAGGTCCTTGCCGAGCCAGATTGCAAATACTGTGTGACCCTGGACGAGTCCGAGTGTCTGGCAGATGACGCGGCCGGGCACCTGTTCGGAATTGATCAGCATAATGTTGGATTGAGCAGAGCCGATCAGCGGAGCGGGTTCGGATGGCTTGAATTTGCGTTGCTGTAGTGCGAGCGTTACCAGGACAAGCAGAATGCCGCCTAGCAGGGCGAAGATGGCGATCCTTAGCCACCATGGGATGACGGGGTCGTTTTCTGTGAGGACATACCATGGCATGCCGGCGAAAATTGTAGTGAAAAGACCGAGTACGAATACGATGGAACCGATTTGCCGAAGTGTTTTCATGTTTTTCTCCTTTCGGGAACCTCTAACAATTCATTTTGGCGGACAAGCGAACTTGCCGCTCAAAAGCAATTATTAGAACTACCCCTAAACCACAAAATAACAGAAATGCCTCCTTTATTGTAGCGTTGGCGATGAGGGGTGCAAGGGAGTTTTTTGTTGAACTATTTTTTTCTGCGTTTTCGGATGACCAGGAGGCTGCCCAGTGCCAGAATTCCTATCGTTGCCGGTTCTGGAACAATCACTGTATTCAAAATAAACGAATCGCTCTCAGCTCCTCCGCCTGGCTGATCGATCGATTTGACGTGGATGCCTATGACCACTTCCCGGGTTTCCATGTCATCTAAAAGATCCTGAAAAGTCTTGCCGGGCAAAAGGGTATATCCGATCTCGATCCATTCTCCGGTTTTGACACCTTTTTTGCTTTCCGGGTTCTCGGCTTCGGTAGCCGACAGCACGGAAAGAAGCTCGTAGTTCGGTTGATAGCCCGGTAACTCGCCAGGATTTGTCGACGCCCCTAAATCCTCAAAATAAACGTTGGGGTGGGAATCATCGATAGAATACATGTTCAGCAGTGAACCGTCATAAAAATATATCTCTGTGATAGATGAATCAACGCCGCCGGTTTTGTTAGTGAATTTGAACGTGACCTTATCGACCATTTCGCCGAGAATGCTGTCAAGCATCTGGCCGTTGCTGCTGACATTAACTTTCAATTGGTCGGATATATCAACTCCCTCATTTCCCTCGATCCTATCAAACGAACACAACGCGGCATAAAGATTGGACGCGCAAAGGCCCACGATAAACAATACGATGGCAATTCTTTTCATAATACCCTCTACTTTTTACATACATAAAAAAGCAGCAGAAACACTTACTTCCTACCTGATTGCTAACATAAAGGTTTGGAATCATGATGTCAAGTATTATTATTATTATTATTTTTGGCTCAACTCCAATAAAGTTTGTGATTTTTAGGGTTTTTGTCGCAAAATACCAACGTGTAGGGCCTATAGTATATGTATACCTGAAATGTCTCACGGAGACATCGCGTTATAATTTTCTATTTTCTATGTTCTATTTTCTATTTTTTATGTTCTGTGTTCTGCGTTCTGTGTTCTGCGTTCTGTGTTCTGCGTTCTATTTTCTATGTTCCTGTCAAGTCCTGGTTTAAAGTTGTCACTTTTCATTTCTATGTTCTGTTTCTATTGAAAAGTGGGGGTTGAGCGTTGTTAGGTAGTGGTAATGCGGAAGTTGGTGCTGGGTGAGTTGAACCCTCCGACAGGTCGGAGGGCTAATTGTGAATCGGGTAAGTGATCCATTGTTGGGCTGCACCCGGCAAGTTGGCGAAGGTGCCGTAAAGTTGATTGGCACAGTAAATCTTTGTGTTGCAAGAAGTTAAACAAGTTTTGATCATTGCAGTTATCAACTTTATTGGATTAGAGCCTTATTATTATGCTCTGTATTTATGACAAGAACATTATTATTAAGATTTTCCAGATTTCTGTAATGTGTAACATTTGCGAAGAAATAGACCTTAACATCGGAAACCTGCTTTTTACGACATAAACGTCAGATTTGTCAGAAGAGTTGATTCTGCTTTGGTTGTTGACTTTTTGGGTGGATTCGGCTATGTTGCCGTGCTTGAAATGATTTATTAGCTACTTAGAGAGGCATAAAATGCTGAAACGTACGGTTGATTGCGGCGGGCTCCGCATTGGTGATGATGGGAAAAGTGTTGTGGTGTGCGGGTGGGTAAACAGCTATCGTGACCACGGGAGCCTTGTATTTATCGATCTTCGGGATCGCGAGGGTATTGTGCAGCTTGTATTTGATCCGGAAACTCATCCGGAGGGTCATGAGGTTGCTCGTCAGTTGCGTTGCGAATGGGTTATTGGGGTTAAGGGTCTGGTTCGACCTCGCAGTGAGGGGATGGCCAATCCTAAGATGGTTACCGGTGAGATCGAGATCGCTGTTGAGGAGATTGAGGTTTTGAATACCGCCAAGACTCCTCCTTTCGAGATCAACGGCGAGGATAATGTTAACGAAGAAATCCGTCTTACTAACAGATATATTGATCTTCGGCAGGAGGGGATGCAGGAGAAACTTCGTGTTCGTCATAAGGTTACTAAGATCGTTCGAGATTATTTTGACGAGCTTGGTTTCTGGGAGATCGAAACTCCGATACTTGGTAAGAGTACGCCTGAAGGTGCGCGGGATTATCTTGTTCCGTCTCGACTTTACCAGGGTTCATTCTATGCGTTGCCGCAATCGCCTCAACTTTTTAAGCAGATTCTGATGGTTGCCGGGATAGAAAAGTATTTCCAGATAGTTCGTTGTTTTCGCGATGAGGATCCTCGTGCGGATCGGCAGGCTGAGTTTACTCAGATCGATCTTGAGATGAGTTTCGTTGACAGCGAAGATGTTATGAGTGTTAACGAAGGTCTTATCTCGCGTGTGTTTAAGGAAATTCTGGGGGTTGAGGTTTCGCTTCCTATCCGTCGGATGACTTATAAGGAGTCTGTTGCTAATTACGGGATCGACCGGCCTGACCTGCGTTTTGATATGAAGCTTTACGATGTGAGCGATATTGTGGTCGGCTGTGATTTTAAGGTGTTCAGTTCCACGCTGGATAACGGTGGTGTGATCAAGGGGCTTTGTGTGCCGGGCGGAGCGAAGTATTCTCGTAAGGATATCGAGAAGACGTTTACTGGTTTTGTCGGCGATTACGGTGCGAAAGGGCTTGCGTGGTTTAAGGTTGCAA
>VRUF01000377.1 GCA_019456245.1 Planctomycetota bacterium
TCATAAGTGATTTGGCAGCGCTGCGAACCGCAGGCAAGGACTCTTCAACCATTTTCTTGCCCTGATCGAGCCAAAAATCATCATCCGGCTCGGAGGGAGGACTATCATAAATTTTTTCATTGTCGTCTGCCATTTTTGATCTTTCCAAACTTCTTGATTAGAGATTGTTTTCGACCATCTCGCTGGAGATGATTACCTTGCCTTCGGTACATAGCTGACATGGTAGCACAATGCGTTCCGGTATAAACGGTGTTGTCTGTGGTTGCTCACCTCTTAAGACAACACTTCCTTTAAGTGTTTTATCCAAGTCAACTTCGTTGATGTGTTTGTTTGGGCCGCTACATCTGACTTTTATAATATTTGACATTGGTATTCTCCGTAAGGGTCATTTCTTTTTCTTCTTTTTAGTCTTTGTGGTTTTCTTGGGTGTCCTCGACTTCTTAGTTATTGTAGGTTTTTTGGCTTTCTTCTTGATCTTCGCCTTGGCTGGCTTTACGGCTTTTTTAGTCTGTTCGATTTTGGCATGCCTTTTATTGGGCAATCCGGTGAAATCTTCACCTGTTTTTTCTTTCCAGGCCTTATCGAACTTCCTAGCTCCCCATCGCGAGCGCAACACGCATAAATTCTGCATCGCTGGTTCCAAGCCTCCTGCGCGCAGTGTGATGAGGCTTAGCAACGCTACCATCAATTGTTCGAATGCCTGTTGGTATTTCTCCTCCTCAATGAGTACAGCTCCAATCGTGGATAGTGACCGCGCCGTTCCGGCGCGGTCACCAAGCTCTTCCTTGATTTTTAGGGATTCCTCAAGCTTTGCAAGTGCCGTCTTATAATCCTTGCGTTCCACGCAAAGTTCCCCCATCTGGTGGAGGGTGATTGCAATATTGCGCCGATGACCAAACTTCTCGAACAGCTCGCGCGCTGCTTCGTATTTTTCCATAGCTGCTTCATATTCCTTGCGGGCTTGGTGCACAATCCCGATGCTCTGCAAGGACGCACCCATGTTGGGTAGGTCGCCAAGCTGCTCGAGGAGCTTGAAGGATCTCTCATACATCGCGAGCGCCGCCTCGTGAACTCCACGGTTCTGATACACGATACCAATGTGGTGCAGCGTCTTCGCGACCAGCGAGTGGGCCTTCATTCCCCCACTGATCCGCAACGAGTTCTCGTACCGCGTCAACGCTTCATCGTATTCTGTACGTTCCGCGTATACTCTGCCAATGTCATGTTGAAGAGTCGCCAGAAGAGACTCATCCTTGCGTGCATGTGCAATCTTTAGTGATTCCTCGTATTTGGCCAGTGCGATGTCAAATCTCCCACGTTGCTGAAGTAGGATTCCCAAACCATGAAGGAGATGAGACTAGATCG
>VRUF01000127.1 GCA_019456245.1 Planctomycetota bacterium
CAGCCGACACATACACCGTCTTCTATTGGTCGATCACATTCTTGGCAAAGACTGCATCCACAACTTTGACACATAGTTCAATTCTCCTGTATAGATTCTCTTAAGCCCTTGCTTGCCGAACCAGCTTTTAAATTCTTAACTTTTCTAAATTACCCAAAGAGCCTAAAATCTTTTGTAACCACTTAACCCACTTCTACTATCGTCACGACTTAAGTCTTTTCCAAGGTGTAATAGGCTTTTTGTCATAGCTTTTTACTCATACAACGGTGGCGGATGGCTACGCGAAAAGAAGATGAAAGACGCAATGTAAAAAGTCTAAGGATACGAAAAAAAAAGGGGGAGGGCTCGGACAAGACTGCTTTTTGTTATAAATAGCCTCGCCGACCTGTCCCGCCGTAGCTTCAGCGAAGGGGGAAGGCGAAACTACTATCTACTATCTAGTAGTCGCAAAGCGACTACGGCCTTTCTTCGTCAGGGTTGTGTATTCTGACATTGTCTCTGAAGGCCTCGTTTTCTTGTTTCGACAATCGTTTTGCCGCAATAAATATTTTAACGGCATAGCTGATAGTGGAGGCTCCTGCAAAGAAGAACACAAACGCTGCGATGGTCGCGAACACTTCCGGAAATTTCATGATCAACACACCAAAACCTACAAGCAGCAGACCGACTATAAATACCATTTTAGCTATCCCGCGAGTCGCCTGCGACATCTGGTTAGAATGAAAACGAAACATATTTCTGCCCTTAAAAAAAGGCGAGCCCCTCTTACAGGGCCCGCCTGGTTTTATTAAACATTTACATCGGAGGCATGCCGCCTGGCATTCCAGCCGGCTTATCTTCCGGGATCTCGCTTACCACAGCATCTGTCGTAAGAAGCAGCGAAGCGATAGATGCACCGTTCTGCAATGCGGTCCGTTCCACCTTTGTCGGAACGATAACACCGAACTTGACCATGTCGCCGTACTCTTTCCGCATCGCGTCATAACCGTAGTTAAAGTCGTCGTTTTCCATGACCTTCTGGGCGATGATCGATCCGTCGAGACCGGCATTCGTCGCGATCTGCTTGATCGGAGCCAGTACCGCTCTTCGAATGATGTCAACGCCTATCTTCTCGTCGCCTATGCACTTGACCTTGTCAAGACAGCCCAGAACCTTCAGCGAGCTTATCCCGCCGCCAGGAAGAATACCCTCTTCGATTGCAGCTCTGCATGCGTGCAGTGCATCTTCGACGCGAGCCTTCTTTTCTTTTACCTCGGTTTCGGTCGCCGCGCCAACATTGATCTGTGCAACACCGCCGACAAGCTTCGCCAGGCGTTCCTGTAGCTTCTCACGGTCGTAATCGCTATCGGTCGTCTCGATCTCTCTCTTGAGTTGTTCGATACGTCCTTTAATCTCTTCCGTACTGCCGGCGCCTTCGACGATGATCGTGCTGTCCTTATCGATCGTAATTCGTTTAGCCTGTCCGAGTTGGCTGATCTCGAGCTTTTCAAGATCGATACCAAGGTCTTCAAACACCGCTTGTCCGCCCGTAAGTAGTGCGATATCCTGTAGTAATGCCTTTCGTCTGTCGCCAAAACCAGGAGCCTTGACTGCCGCAACGTTAAGAACACCGCGGAGTTTATTGACTACCAGCGTTGTCAGTGCTTCGCCTTCAACATCTTCTGCGATGATAAGCAGCGGACGAGACTTCTTGGCTACCGCTTCAAGGATCGGAACCAGTGATTTAACAGAACTGACCTTCTTTTCGTAGATAAGCACGAAAGGCTTATCCAGAACAACCGTTCTATCTTCAGGATTGGTAATAAAATGCGGACTAAGGAATCCCTTGTCAAACTGCATACCTTCCAAAAGTTCCACGGTCGTATCGAGCGACTGTCCTTCTTCGACGGTGATAACACCGTCCTTGCCGACCTTTTCCATAGCCTTGGCCATCGTCTTGCCGATTTCGACGTCCTGGTTTGCAGAGCACGTCGCAACCTGCTGGATTTGCTTGGTCGATTCCACAGCGACACTCGCTTTGGCCTGTGCATCGACTATTGCTGCAACAGCCTTGTCGATCCCGCGCTTCACCTGCATCGCGTTCGCACCTGCCGTAATATTCTTAAGACCTTCAAGGTAAATAGCTTCGCTCAGAATCGTAGCCGTCGTCGTTCCGTCACCGGCAACGTTTGATGTCTTCGACGCCACTTCCTTAACCATCTGAGCGCCCATGTTTTCATAAGCGTCTTCAAGTTCGATCTCTTTGGCCACCGTAACCCCGTCTTTGGTTACCGTCGGGCTTCCAAATGATTTTTCCAGTATTACATTACGACCGCATGGTCCAAGGGTGATCTTCACTGCCTTTGCGAGTTTTTTAACTCCCTCGCTGATCGCGGCCCTTGCTTCCGTATCAAAGGCAATCTTTTTCGCTGCCATATTTATCTCCGTTTCTATTCTTTTAATAAAAAAGTCTCGGCCGTCAGGCCGAATCCATAATTTTGATATTTAATATTTAATTAAAGGTGTTACCCGATTATTGCCATGATGCCGTTTTCGTCCATGATAAGATATTCCTTACCATCGATCTTGATGTCTGTGCCTGCATAGCTGGTAAACAGAACCTCGTCACCCTTTTTGACGCCCATCTTACCCCGACTGCCGTCATCGAGCATTTTACCGTCGCCGACGCTTATCACTTTGCCCCGCTGAGGTTTCTCTTTAGCCGATTCCGGAAGCACAATGCCCCCAGTCGTTACTGACTCTGCCTCAAGACGCTTGACAAGAACTTTGTCAGCTAATGGTCTGATTTTCATCCGTATTACTCCTTTCATGATGTAATTTTGGTTTTTACAATTATCTCTATCATTATTAATCAGATATTGCCGGCGCAATATAACCGACCGGCAGTAAATAAACAAAGCAAATCGCGTGCCAATGAAGTATCCAGAGCGGTTGGATATGTGTAACTATTTGAAACAAAAGGAGTTACATGCAGGTGTGCTCGAAACGAACCTCTGGCAAAATAGCAGGCAGGTAGATAACAGACTGCCACCATGACAGGCCGCCCGCCAGAAATGAACCACTTTTGACAAAAAAGCAGGCAGAATTACACGTTCGCGGTACTAGTCGCGAAGCGACTTCCTTAGTCCCGCATAGTCCAGCCGAGCGTTATCAACCAGATCGATCCCACCGCAGCTTGCAAACAACTCCTCGTACAGGCCGCAAGCCCTCATCGGGTCTGACCCTTTCAGGCTTTTCGCTTTTCTGATACGCTCAACGACCCGTATATTGATCGTATCGACTATCTTTCTCGCCGCCGTTGCAAGCCGCTTGCTCTTGTTGCCGTGGATATGCGAATTAATTTCACGATAAGCCTTTGAAAAACCCTTGCCGCTGTAAAGGTATTTTTCAAGATTGCTAAATGGCCCAAGATCAAGATCTACCAGCAAAGGAGGCGGTACCGGCTTATTACCCTTAACCCTGATCGCTTTTTCTATAGCATGTTCAAACCGCCGATCCCACGTTCTTCCCTGCCACACCACCTTACCGTCATGCCCCACAACCGCCACCGTCGGATAGCACTCGACCTCAAACCAGTCGGCAGTACCCTTATCTACAGCAACATGAAAATTAATCTTCTTGTCATTAATTACCTTCTGAATATCGCTGACGGTCTTATCCTGACAAAGCGAGATAAAAACCAGACCGCGATCTTTGTATTTCTTGTTGATCTTGTTGAGATCTTCCATCCCAGACAAACAAGGACGGCACCACGTAGCCCAGAACTCAACAACATATACTTTTCCTTTTAGGTTTTTAACATTCGGAGGATTATCAGTCATCCACTCACCAATAATAATATCAGGAGCTGTCTTCCCCCTAGCAAGATCCCCCTTACAGTCAACACAAAGAGGTAATGCAAACAGTATAACCAGTACAAAGATACCAAGTGTTCTTTTCTCTATATTCAAAATAAAACCTTTCGAAATGAAATTGCCCAGCTAACGGCTAATGGCTAACAGCTAACTACTAAACAAGCGGCTGCAAGTAAATAATTACTCGCAGCCGTTTGACTGTTGATCATCTGTTTCAGCTTTATACGTTCTTATGATTCTACAAAGCTTACAGCGAACCCCGTCAATTGAAAACTAATACACCCTGACAGGGACAGTTGTTTGCAAAATTATTCATCTTTCAATAATTATTTGTAGAATCGCGTAGCTTCAGTTTCCACTACATCACGACCCAGTTGCGCGCTGTTCATCGTTGTCTTAAAGCGAATATCCCCTTCGCCAGTTGCCTTTATATTGACTCTCCAGGTCGCACGTCCTTTTGGCTCAAGCATTTCAAGAGGAGCAAAAGAGACCTTACCATCGCTAAAGCTCGCTTCCGTTGGTCCGCTTGCGGATATATACTCCATGTTATCCTCAAGGAAACCGATTATCACGATGTCGTTATCTACAGCCGTTCCCTGGTTCGTCACGGTGATGACGTAAGTCTCAACCTCACCGACCTCGATCGGATCGGATACGTCGACAACCTCAAGCAGGATAGCAGGAATCCCCGAAAGTTCCGTCCGGCAGCTGTCCGAAACAGGCTCTGCACAAAAAGCTTTCGCAGTTGCAGTAGTAACCAGCGTACCCGGCTCGTCAAGTGTTAGTTTCATCGTCACTATTTTCGAACTGTTCGGCTGCATGTCACCAATTTCCCAGGTCACCTGCCCCGGAGACGAATGAGTGTAGACTCCGCCGCCGGAAGAACTCTTAAATTGTGTGTGATCGGGAATAGATGCGACGACAACAGCACCTTCTGCTATTCCGTCACCTTTGTTGGACACCATTATCTCGTAGGTCAGCGAACGCCCTATACGTTGACTCGCTGGGCATGTCTCACTGATCATCAAGACAGGTTGCGTAACTATTGTTTCAGGAATATTAGAAGTGATTTTACCGCCGCTCCTGGCGATCGCCACGGCACTGCTCGCATATGCACCTACCTCCATAGCATCTACAACTGTTTTGAATTCACGGGATTCTCCCGGACCGAGGTTATCGATGCTGAAGCTAACACGGTCGTCGCCTTCGGATGTTAACATACCACCAGGAAGTTCGTCCTCAATGGATATATCGCATGCGTAAGCGTCACCTTCATTCGTGATTGTGTAGCTGATTGGAATGCGATTACACTTGAGACTTTCCGAAGGAACTTCCTTAACCAGTTTCAGTTTCGACCTGACAATATCGATCTGCGCACATGTCGGCGTGTCATACGTAACTTCTGCACAAGTGACAATAGCACCCGTTTCCAGAGCGACTGCATTGATGGCAATTATTTTGTAATCATTCGCCGCCAGAGAACCCAGTTCCCATCGCAATTCACCTTCGACTTCCTCAAATTCAGGATCGCTGCGGTTGATCTTCATGTGTGCAGGTTTAGCATCCGTAACGACAACATTCAGCAATTCACGATCGGTCAGGTTTTCCACCTTGAGACTGTACTTAAACGGCTCGTTCAGAACAACTTGAGAAGGAGCCAGTTTCGTTAGGTTGATCACCTGTCCACCGGGAAACTGCTGTTCCGAAGAAACCATCCGCGGTGCCGAACATGGCAGCAAAGGTGCTTCTTCGATCTTAGCCTGCTTAGGTCCGCAGCAGCCTGCCAGAATAAGACCAACCATTATTGTGATTAAAGTAATTTTTGCGACTTTCATAGTACTTACCCCCGTAATTGAACTTTTTTGTTCTTGCTATAAGCAAGTAATTAACAACAAACAGACATCTTACTTCTGATGACATCTTTATTTTGCCATGATAGCCCTTTCAAAAAAATTTATTCACAACCGAAGAGTAAATACGAATACCGCTTTCAGGTGGTTGACAATTAATTAATTTTTTTTCCGTTTCTACCCCTTTAAGAGTAGTTAAACTGTGCCAAATGAGGTTTTAAAATTTGGTAAGTACTATTTTGAGTTTGTTTAGGATTTAGGATTTCAGTAACATGCCCTATTGACCTTTCACAAATATCCCCTATAATGAGTAGAAGGAGTTTAAAACTATGCTTACAACGATATTAACAATAACCGCGGCCCTGCTCGTACTGGTAGTGATCGTACTGGTAATCTGCCTAATGATCTCCACCGCCCAGAGCAGACGCGACATTGCCGCCCAATCCGCATCAATAACAATGCTCGCCCGGCAATTGGAGGCCGTAAAAGGCTCACAGGACGAAATTGGTCAGACAGTAGAAAAAAACCTCCAGTCAGGCCAAAAAGACATCGGCCAGTACATCCGTTCAAGCCAGGACACACTAACAAAACTCCACAAGCAGCTAGGCGAGTTGCAGGGTTCAAGCCAACAGATGATCAGCGTAGGCACCGACGTAAGAAAATTGCAGGACATCCTCAAAAGTCCAAAACTCCGCGGCCAGCTAGGCGAAAGATCGCTGGAAAATCTCCTGAAAGACATCCTCCCTACAGACAGCTACGAATTCCAGCACCACTTCAAAAACGGAAAAATAGTAGACGCCATAGCAAAGCTGGTAGATTACTCCGTCCCAATAGACGCAAAATTCCCTTTACCTGCATTTGAAGTGCTGACCGCCGCCAGCGACGACACAGAGCGCACAAAACTGAGAACCCAGTTCCACCGTGATGTAACAAAGCACATAGACAAGATTGCGGCCAACTACATAAACCCCGAAGAGGGCACATTAGATTTCGCTCTAATGTACATCCCAGCCGAAAACATATACTACGAAACGGTAATAAGATACGACACTGATAAGATAGACATCTTGCAGTATGCTCTCGAAAAAAAGGTAATCCCGGTCTCACCAAATTTGCTGTATGTATATTTGATGACAGTAGTAATGGGTCTCCACGGAATGCAAATAGAAAAACAAGCTGGCGAGATCCGCCAAAACCTAAGAACCTTAACATCGGATTTCACAGATTTCGGCAATACATGGTCAGTCCTGGGCAAGCATATTAAGAACACCTACGGCCAATACGACGAAGGCCAAAGAAAGCTAGACAAGTTCACAATGGAACTAAATAACATACAACAAACTGAAAAAGAATAGGGTTGAAAATGAGGAGATAGGAGTAGTTGGAAAAAGAAAAACCAAAATCAAAACCCCGCCGAATAATTAAAAAAAGCATCATCCTCCTGATACTAATTCTTACAGCATGGGCAGTAGTAATAAGAATGATCCCCTCCCCAAAACCAAACATAGCAATAGACTACGCAGCAAAAATAAACAAAATAACAAAACCAGAAAACTACGACCCAAACCAAAATGCCGCACTACTGAGGCAACAAGCAATCGAAGCGTACATAGGTGAACCGGAAGACATGCCGTTCTACCTCAGTCCTCATGTGGGCACTAAAGAAATTCAAAGCTTAGACGAATCGCAATTTCAAATCGTAAAAGATTGGCTTAATGAAAACGAAGAAACCCTCCATTACGCCACCTTGGCTGTTCAGCAACCATACTTCTGGGATGAGATAGAACATTCCCAAGATGAATCTATAGCTAATATTTTATGGAATAAAGTTTGGATTCCAAGGGATATTGCTGATGCCTTTATTTCTCGTGCATGGCTTAATGAATTAAACGGAGATATTGACCAGGCATTCAACGATCTTACTTCAGCGTACTCCCTTTCCAGCTTGACTGGAAACCGGCAATTTAGTGAATTATCTTATGCATGTAGGCTTAGAGAACGTATCGGTTGGAATATAATTGATATCATAGAACGAAGAAACCCCAACCATGCTTCTTTGGAAAATCTCCAGATCAATCTCGACCAGTACAAATTGCCTGAGATTTCGCGTTTTTTCGAAATCGAGAGACTTATCTATATGGATTTAGTTCAGCGGTTTTTTTCAGACGATGGCAATGGAGACGGACATCTTATCGCCGAGATATATGTAGGTGAGACGCTGAATAACATGTCTGGAGATATAAATATTATCGATAAAATCCGTTACTTCTTTGAATATCGTAGGGTAATCGGAGAGTTATATGATCGAGCGAGCAAATTTGATACCAGAAAGCTGACTGTACAAAAACTTGAGCAAATCCATGCTCAGGCAGATTTAATTAGTAAAAAAACGCCCTGGCAATTACAAAGAGAGACAGGGGAAACTCATTGGGATAATCTAAGGAACTTTCTTTCAGGTCACCCTCTTTTTGAGGACTTCGAGAGGGAAATTAGGGTATGCGCTTATAGTATTGAAAAATATCACCAAGGTATCTGTTCCCATCAGGCCTTGATCACGATTTTGGCCATCAAGCAATACGAAGCCAAAGAAGGCAATCTCCCCGACAGCCTTCAAACACTTCAAAAAGCTGGCTACATCAAGACTATCCCGATGGACCCTTACAGTCCAAACCCATTGGCCTACAAGCTGACCGACGAAGGTTTCACCCTCTA
>VRUF01000128.1 GCA_019456245.1 Planctomycetota bacterium
CCAGTCGAATCGCTTTCCCTTTGGGATGCTAGCGGCGATGGTAATGTGTTTTGTCCGGGGGCGGGTGATGGTCTGGACGTGGGCAACTTGTACAACGACTTCGGAGCGTTTGATGGCGGTGACGGTTGCCTTTGCGCAAATGCCGCTGCCGTCGAAAAGTTCGATCTCGTCTCCTGCGTTTAAGCGGGATACGTGGATCAGATGATGAGACTCTTCGGCGCAAAGCGTATTTTCGCCAGCGGTTATAGACTCACAATAAAATCTTGCTAATTTCAAAGCATTCTCCTGAAAACAGATTACTTATTCAGAACCATTTGCTATTTACTATTTTTTCTTTAGCTTGAAATTTCTCCATGTTGGTACAGAACCGCGAAAATCAAGACACTCGCCCTCATTTGCGAAAAATAGACCCGGTAGATGCTCATCAAGTCGTTCACCGTTGATTTCAAGGAATCCATTTTTTTCGTATACCTTCACTTCTGAATCCGGGTCGGGGTATCCCAAGGCAAGTGCGATACTGGCATATGCACGAAGCTTGCGGCCGCCCCTTATATATCTATAGGTGCCCGTATACTTCTTCCAGTCCGGTTGGTATCGTGTGAAGTTATCCGGATGGGGTCGCTGGTATGCAGGAGATTTACTGTTATCGGCAGCAACTGCCTTCCAGGGAGGATTTTCATGAGGTTTGCTTTTTTGTACAAGTTTGTTATCTACAAGACGAAGGATCAAGTTCTTCATCAACTTCTGATGTTTGTTGGGATGGTCCGCGGAATTAGTTAAAACCAGTGCCCCTATTTGATATTCAGGCAGCCATGTCATTGTTGTAAGAAATCCAAAGCCTCCTCCGCCATGTCCTAAAAAGTATACCCCGTCTTTCTCGCCTATCCCAATACCAAGTCCATATCCTTTATTAGTAGGCGACGGTGTGTACATTTCATAGAGAAGATTTGCATTAAGAAGTAGTTGATCATTTACGTTACCCCAGTTTATATGAAACTGTATAAACTTAGCTAACTCATTTGCATTTGTGTATACCCCACCAGCTCCAAGCATGGGTACAAGCGGTAACTCTTTGAAATGATTTTGGTGTCCAATAGCCCTGTTGGGATGGCGTTTGATGAATTCCATGTCTACTGAACTGTTAGGCATGTCCAAAGAGTCGAAAATCTTTTCCTTCATGTATTGATTAATAGGCTTGCCTGATCTAACCTGTAGAATGTATGCAGCTAGATCAATCCCCAAATTCGAATAGCTATTCCTTTCGCCTACCCTGTATTTTAGCCAAGTATCTGAAATGCTTTTAACATGATCCTCATAAGAAGGACTCCTGGCATCGACGTTATTTCCTATGGGTGCCTCGTGAGTAAACCCGGCTGTGTGGGTCAGAAGATGACGCAGGGTCATTTTATCCTGCGGATCGTCTTCATATCGACTGTTAACGGTGAAATCCGGGAGGTATTTTGTGATAGGAATATCCAACTCGACCAAACCATCCTGAACCGCAAACATTACCGCAGTTGCTGTAAAGGTCTTGGACATAGACTGTATACTGAAAATTGTTTCCGGTGTGACGGGTGTTTTTTTATCTTTGTCAGTGTATCCAAATCCGGCCGTCCACAGAATACCTTCATGATCGACTACGGCAATTGAGAGACCGGGTATTTTGTGCTTGGTCATAATCTCTGGAATGGATTGACGGTATCCATCAAATACAGTTTGTATGCCCGAGCTTAGAGAGTCTCTTGTGTATTCCTCCTGTAATTTAGGATCGATAGCACAGCCATTGACAAAGAAAATATATGCAAGGACACATATCAAAAGCAAAATGGTTACGTATCTGATGCGGATAATTTTTTTCATGTTCTCATAATCCTTTTTTAGCCGGATAACATTAATAAAGTTTGTTTTCGCCGGTTGTTATCGGGTTGCAGTAAAATCTTGCTAATTTCAAATAATTCTCCTGAAAATTCATCAAAGCTCTAAAACGTTCTATATGATTCATAGTTCACCTTGACATAAATTTTCTATTTGTTCTTCAATGCTTCGATTATAGTTTGAAGATCGGCAGCCTTGGCCTGGACATCCTTGATTGAATCTTTCCTGACCGTCTTTCCTCTTGTGTAACCCACATATTCCAGCCAGCCCTTTGATCGCAGTTTTCTTCTGTCGCTAACTAATCTGAACAGTGGATCGCTGTGTACCTTTTTGTACTCGGCATTGAGTTCGCCAAATTTAATTCCTGAGACAATGCCTTTCAGGAAAACCTGGGCCATCATCAAGTGTCCCATGCCCGACGGGTGTACCCCATCGTTGCTGAACTTAAAAGCCTTGTCGCTCTTTCTTTTCTTTTTCAGGTATTCAGTCAGCGCAGTGTTGAAATCAACTGAACTGACTGAGTCCAACTTCAGATTCATGATCCAGTCTGAATAATCCTCCAGTACACCGGCATACTTAAAGTATGGGTGTTTGTAACCGAAGTTGGAGGCATCGTCCTTGTGGAGTTTTTTTGCTACCGGCAGTGGGTCGAAAGGAGGAGGGGTGTTGAGGATGACGTGCTTTACGCCTTTGCCCTTACAGACCTCTATGAGTTTGTAAATTCCCTTTTGAAATGCCTCCATTCTTTCCGAACTCTGGGGGTGATAAATTCCATCATTCATGCCGTAGCAGGCGGCGACGATGTCCGGCTTGATTTTATCCAGTGCTCTTTCAAGACGTTCATGTACACAGGGCCGTGGGAAAGGATGATCATTTTCAGAAAGTCCGGAAACCGTCTCGCTGGAGAGGCCGATGCTGATTATGTCGTACTTTTTATCAGGATTCTGTTTCTGCAGGTAATATTCAATGTAACTGACATAAGTCCCTGCTTTGGTGATGCTGTCGCCGAGAATCATTACCTTTTTATTTTCGAGAGAGATCGCGGCGAATTTCGCGGAGGACTCACCACGGGCGAAGTTGGGGATACCGGAAAACAATAAACAGAGACATAAAGTGACACTCATTTTAAAGGTTTTGATAGAGAAGATATTCAAATTCATCTTATTCCGAGCCCCTTACGTGTGATTGGCATATGCTATCCTGTGCTTCAAAAATCGTCAGATGTCTTTTATCGTATCAGTGTCATCATAACCGGCCAGCCACTGTAAACAAACTGATTCAGCGGTACTAAAAGCCCATGCCGGGTATTCCTACCTCTTCGCCGGCGACAGCGGTAAATCCAGCCATGCCATGCCTCCGATAGAATATCAAATCTGTTTCGAAAACTCAAGATTTATAATCTTAATTTGACTTTGAAGGACAAAAAGAGTACATTGCCTTTGTTGTTATACCCTTAAGGGTAGTAAATGCCCGCGAACAAAACGGGAATTTTCAATCGTGATCAGTATAAGTTATCAGGGCGGTAAATATGCGACTTAAATTAATAGCTTGCAAGGTGGTACAGCGGGAGGCTTACTATTGCGCGTCGCGTTCGGGTAATATTGTTGACGTTGTGCTGATGGAGCAGGGTCTGCATAATGAGCCGGATAAACTGCGTGATATGCTGCAAAAGGCTCTTGAAGATACTACGGATGTTCAGGGCAATCGTTACGATGCGGTAGTGCTTGGTTATTGTCTTTGCAGTAACGGGATCCTGGGTTTGAAATGCGACGTACCGATGGTAGCTGTTCGGGGGCACGACTGCATGACACTTTTGCTGGGGTCGAAGGATAAGTATCAGGAGTATTTCGATACGCACCGCGGGGTGTACTGGTATAGCTGCGGGTGGATCGACTGTACGCCGATGCCGGGGAAAGAGCGATGCGAGAAACTGCTGGCCGAATACACGGAGAAATACGGCGATGATAACGCGCAGTATCTTATGGAAATGGAACAGGGGTGGATGAAAGAGTATGAATGGGCGACTTTTGTCAGCCTGGGATTGTGCGATGAAAAGAAGTATAAGGATCATACCAAAGAGTGCGCCAAGTATCTTGGCTGGGAGTACGATGAGATCGAAGGAGATATGTCACTTTTGCAGGGACTTGTTGACGGAAACTGGGACGAGGAAGAGTATCTTGTGGTGAAACCAGGTAAGACATTTGCCGAGGACTTAACGAACAAGGGAATTATTAAAGAAGAGTAATTCCGTATTTCCCAGATAAACAGTGACAAATGAATTGAATTTTGATAGCATATAGCTTAACGGTTAGGAAAAGTGAATTTTAAACTTTTTAAGTGAGGATTTAGCAATGAAAAAAAATGATTTATCTCGTCGAGCAGTCTTAAAAGCAATGTTATGGACGCCTCCGGCTGTCATGTTTGCCGGCGGATGTGATTTTTTCGCCGGTCAGGAAATTACACCGTTGTATCAGCCCCGGCTTGTCCCAAAAGGACAGAAAATTCGAGTCGTTCAAATCGGTGTCTTTAATCGGGGTGGCAGCAACTTAAAGACATTTAATAAGTATAGCGATTCACAGATTGAATTTGTGGGTTTTGCCGATGTTCTGTTTACATCACACGATTCAAAAATGAAGGATTTTCCCGGTGTTCCGTGTTATCGTGATTATCGTCAGATGTTTGAGGAGATGCATGACCAGTTCGACGCGGTGGTTATTTCTACCCCTGACCACTCACATTTCCCGATGATTATGCACTCGATGCTGATGGGCAAGCATGTTTATGTCGAAAAACCTATGGCTCAGAATGTGTATGAATGCCGGCTTGTGGAGAAAGTTGCTAAATCCTGTGGAGTTGTCACCCAGTTGGGTAACCAGGGACATTCCGGGGCCGGGACGATTCAGTTCGGTCAGTGGGTCGACGCAGGCCTGATCAAAAACGTCAAAAAAATCGATGCATGGATGATCAAGGGTCGACGCTGGCATGGATGGACCAATACGGAGTATCCGGAAACGATCCCGCAGCAAGGCTACGACTGGGATCAATGGCTCGGGCGCCGGCCGTTCCGTCCGCACAGCGATAAAATGACCGGCGGCAACTGGCGATGCTGGTATGAGTTTGGCTGTGGGTGTATGGGTGATTGGGGTGCTCACGTGCTTGATGCTTTCCATCGATACCTTAAGCTCGGACAGCCTTATGAGATTAGCACGAAAGTGATGGGCCCAAGCGATTTGTATTATCCGCAAGCTTCTGTGATTACATTTAAGTTTAAGGCACGCGGCGATATGCCGCCGCTGGAATTGAACTGGTATGATGGTCAGGGCAACCGTCCACAACCGCCGGCAGGATACAAAGGTAAAATGGGTGTCGTCGGTTCTCTGCTTTATATGGACGATGCGGTGGTCAGCGGCACCAGTCACGGGGCACGTTATCACTTTGGGCTTAATGAGAAACTGGAGCAGATGGAAAAAGACGGCAAACTGCCTGGTCCCAAAGATAAGTTGTCCAACCACTATGAGAATTTCCTGAATGCCTGTCAGGGTATCGAGCCGTCCAATTCGCCGTTTGCAGTAGGGGCACCGCTTTCGGAAATGCTTTGCCTGGGCTGTATCGGCCAGCGATTTGGCGGTACCCTCAAATATGATGCCAAGGCGATGAAGATTACGAATAACCCAGAAGCTGATGCAATGCTCAGAGGCCCGAAGGTTCGTGATAACTGGGACGCTTACGATAAGTACAAACCGGTTAAATCCAAGGTTTCTCTGATCAAAAAGCCTGAGCAGGTCAAATGGGAAGAGTTGTTCGACAGCAGCTTAAGCAAATGGGAAAATCCCTACGATTACGGCAAAGCTGAATACGACAATAGAGTTGTTAACCTGACTTCGCCAAAGGGCAAGTGGTTTTTGCTGACCAAAAAGGAATATGCAAATTTCGTCTTTGAAGGCGAAGTCAAGATGCCGATTGGCAAAGGCAATTCCGGAATCCTGTTCCGTTGCCTGAAAAAGAAGAACAAGGCATGGGGTTATCAAGCCGAAATCGATACCAAGGATCGGAGTTGGTCCGGCGGATTGTATGATGAGGGTCGCCGAAAATGGTTTGTTTCGCCGAATCGTGATAGAGCCGGCAGCGAAGAAGAAAAGCAAAAATCAATTGACGAATTCCGCGAACGCGCTGGTGACTGTTTTAAGCAGGGCCAGTGGAACAAGTACCGCATTATGTGCAACGGTTCGCATATTCAGATTTCCGTCAATGGTGTGGTAACTACAGATTTTTATGATGAAATGGATGTCAGCGGTTATATAGGCATCCAGCATCACGGTGAAAAAGGATTGGTTTATCAGTTCCGTAATCTGCGTATCAAAGATTTGGGCGCAGGCGGAGATGTCTTTTATCCGCACCGCGAAAATGCCGCGGCAGGTGCTGTCGCTTCCAAAATGAAAGGTGATGTCTACGAAGCCGAAGATGCCAAGCTGGTTGGATGTACAAAGGCGAACAACCAAAAAGGCTTTCAGGGAACCGGATTTGCAGATTTTGGCGGTTCGGGCAGCTATGTCGAATGGGACAATGTCCTTGCCGATAGTGCCGGTCAGCACAAGTTGACGTTCCGTTATGCCGCTGCGGGCAGAAATCGTCCGTGCGATCTCATTGTCAACGGGCAAAAAGTCGGGGAAATTGGTTTTGCAAAGACAAAAGGCTGGGCCAATTGGAAAACCGTTGATGTGAAAGTGAATTTCAACAAGGGCGGTAATTTCGTCAAAGTTGTTGCAATCGGCGATGGTCCAAACCTCGATGCGGTGGCAGTCAATAAATAGATTTCCAAAGCTTACAATCCTTCCCCGTTCAATGCGGGGGAGGATTGCTTTGTAAACGGTGGAGCTAATACGGGAAATCCCAGTTAATTCAAATTTCAAAAATTAAAATGTAAAATTGCGGATTCGGCCCTGCGGCCGAGACTGTATCCAGTACTGTGTCCGCAAAATAATGACGGGTGCAACTTGCAGCAAACTAATATCTGCGTCCAATGCCTGCATCGCCAATGCTTTAACATTGGCTGCTTCGGCCTTGAACACATCTATCAGTTCGGTGCGGCGTTTACCCGACATTCTTTTGCGGACAGAGCACTAGTTATTTTGGTCAGGTTTTGGAAAACAATTTATGCCGTTTACTATTAAAATGACCGTTCTTGCTGTGTTGGCAATAGCTGCTGTTATTGTTGCGGTGGAGGTATTTTTGCTGGTAGATCATTTACGCTGCAAGCGTGTGGAGGATGGGCCGAAGAGTAAACTCTTTTCTATGCCTGCTATCGCTGTCCATGTTATTGCACTGACGGCTGTATTGTGCTTTTGTTACGGTCTTTTTGTCGAACCTTATTGGCTTGAAGTAAATGAGATCAGGATCGATACCGACAAACTGGGCAACGTTAAGTTGAGAATCGTTCAGATTTCCGACCTTCACTGCGATACAAAGATGCGCACTGAAGAAAAACTTGTCAGGTTTGTTAATGCGGCTAAGGCCGACATCGTTGTCTTTACCGGCGATGCGCTTAACGGTCCTGAATCTATTGCACTTTTCCGGAAGACGATGAAGGGTCTCCATGCGAGTATCGCAAAACTTGCCGTTCGTGGTAACTGGTACAGGGGGATAGAGAGCAGCGAATTGTTTGAGGGTACCGGATTTGAGATTCTGGAGCGAGATACCGTAAAGTTTGAAAAGGGCGGGAAAGAATTTTATATATCCGGGCTTAACTTTTGGGATCGTAATTACAGCGGGGAATTACTCAGCCGAAATTCGCCGCATTCATTCAATGTGTTTTTGTATCACAGTCCCGACCTTATAGAGGACATTACAAACTTTAACGTCGATCTTTATCTTGCCGGTCATACTCATGGCGGACAAATTGCGTTGCCTTTTTACGGGCCGGTGCTGACGTTTTCGAAATTCGGCAAGAAGTACTCGTCAGGGTTTCACCGTGTTGGTAAAACCGATCTGTATGTAAATCGCGGGGTGGGAATGGAAGGCGGGAGTGCGCCGCGAGCGCGGTTTTTGGCAAGGCCTGAGATAACGATATTCGATATTGGCGGCGAAGATTAAAACACCCAGCCTGGACGATTATGGAAATTATTACGGTTCTATTAGTTGCTGTTGCTTTGGCGATGGATGCTTTTGCGGTCTCTGTCGCGACGGGGGCGGTTTACAGAGATCTTCAGTTTCGTTATGCGATGCGTATGGCGTTTTCATTCGGGCTTTTTCAGGGGGTGATGCCGCTTGCAGGTCATTTTGCCGGGCTTGGTTTTAAGGATGCAATTTCGGCTTACGATCACTGGATAGCGTTCGGTCTGCTTATGTCGATCGGGTGCAAGATGATAATAGATGCAAGGAAACACGGCAGGGAAGAACATCCGAACCCGGCGAATTTGGGGGTGCTGCTTATGCTGTCGGTCGCTACGAGTATCGATGCGTATGGCGTTTTCATTCGGGCTTTTTCAGGGGGTGATGCCGCTTGCAGGTCATTTTGCCGGGCTTGGTTTT
>VRUF01000129.1:0-637 GCA_019456245.1 Planctomycetota bacterium
GTGAGTGACGGAACGTGTTCCGAACCGTAAGGCTTCCCACCTGACTCTCTTCGAATTCAGGTTCCAGCAGACCAAGCATTGCGTCTTTAAGGTCTTCAGTTATTCGGTAGATTATATTATAAAGACGAATGTTAACATTGTGTTCCTTTGCTATTCCTCTCACCGTGTCGTCTGGAACAACGTTAAAACCGATGATGATCGCGCTGGACGCTTCAGCCAATACGACATCCCCTTCGTTTACGCCGCCCACTGCCGAGTGGATTATTTTCACCTTTACTTTTTCTGTGCTAAGGTCCGTAAGGTATTTGTTTAACACGTCGACAGATCCCTGAACATCCGCTTTGACAATAAGGTTTAGTTCCTTAACATTGCCGGCTTCGATCTGGCTGAAGAGATTCTCAAGCGTCACGGCAGACTTCTTAGCCAGCGTCGCTTCCCGTGCCATCGCTTTGTTTTGTCCGGAAATATCTTTTGCTGTGTTGATGTCCTTTAACACGAAAAACTTATCCCCTGCCTGCGGAACTTCGTTTAGTCCGGATATCTCAACCGCCGTAGAGCTTGTTGTCTGCTTAATACTCTTGCCTTTGCTGTTTTTCATCGTTCGAACACGACCGTAGGAGTAGATCGGAAGAGCGTC
>VRUF01000129.1:647-8381 GCA_019456245.1 Planctomycetota bacterium
GATCTACCGTAGGAGTTACCGGCCAGTATCACGTCGCTTTTCTTAAGTACGCCTTCCTTAAGAAGTACCGTAGCAACCGCTCCCTGCGTTGCCGTCATCTTCGCCTCTACGATCCAACCCGTCGCAGGGATGGTAGAGTCCGCTTGATATTCCTTAAGATCCGCGATGTAGTCCAGATGTTCAAGAAGGTCTTCGATGCCCTCACCAGTAGTTGCGCTCGTCTTGACGATTTCAATATTTCCGCCCCATTCCGCAGGAGTAAGTTCATGCTCCGCTAACTGACCGTAAATACGGTTAAGGTCAACACCAGGAAGATCGATCTTGTTCAACGCAACGATCATTTCAACTCCGGCTGCTTTGGCATGGTTGATCGCCTCCGCCGTCTGCGGCATTACACCGTCGTCGGCTGCGATAACAAGAACTACAACGTCAGTTATATTCGCGCCTCGGGCACGCATCGCCGTAAATGCTTCGTGACCGGGCGTGTCAAGGAATGTGATTTCCTTACCCTTCCACTCCACCTGCGACGCGCCGATGTGCTGAGTGATTCCACCGGCTTCGCCGTCTGCCACACTTGTCGAACGGATCTTATCCAACAGACTCGTCTTACCATGGTCAACGTGACCGAGCATAGTAATAACAGGAGATCTCCGTTTAAGATTTTTTCGCTCACGGTTCTCGAACTCTTCTTCGAGCACAGATTGCAGAGATTGTTGTTTTTCAACAGTAAGCTCGGTCCCGAATTCAAGGGCGACCATTTCCGCGATATCTGAATCGATGACTTGGTTCGCTGTTGCCATTGTCCCCTGCGACATCAGCTTTCGGATTATATCTCCTGCCTTTACCGCAATCGCAGCCGACAGATCTTTAACGCTGACAGGCTCAGTTACCGTGGCTTTCTCAGGCCTTTCAACATGAGCGCCGAAACTGCCTTTTTGTTTGGATTCGATCCTTCGAGACGGCCTGGCTCTTAATGTCTCCCCCATCGCTGCCGCAAGTTTCGCGCGCCTGTCCTCGAGGTCACGCGCACGCATACGACTGCGAGAGCTTTTCGTTTTCTTAGCTTCGTCGCCTTCCCCTTCGTCGGAAGGTTTTTTTCTCCGATCTCCTTTACGGCCCTTTCCGCCCGATGTATCCGGCATAGTCGGCATAAGAGGTTCCGTCGTAACGGCATCCCGAGGATGTGCGGCTCTAGGTCCTCTAGGCCCTCGAGGTGATCGAGGTGCTCGAGGTGCTGCCCTCGGGCTTCTGGACGCTCTCGGCTTTCTTGTCTCCTCCGGCTCGACATGCTCGACACGGATCACTTTAGGACCGGCAAGCTTAGCAGGTTTGGGTTTTTTCATCATCGGACCTGCCGGAACAACGGGTTCTGGCTCAGGAGCTTCAACAAAGACAGGACCGCTGGGAGCCTCAGGCTCAGAGCCGGCTTCCGCAACTGCTTCAACGCCCGCTGCTGGCTCGACTTCTTCACCAGGTGCTTCAACAACACCTTCTTCTTTTACAACTGCTTTGGCCACCCCGCCTTCGGCCACTGCGACCGCCGCAAGAAGTTCTTCGGCCTTGCTGACCTTCTTCTTGCTTACCTTCTTCTTTTTCTTCTTCTTAGCTTGAACTTTTTCCAGATCAACACGTTCGGCACTTTCAATCGTGCTGTCGTGCCCACCTTCGCTGAACCATTCGCGGATCGTGGCGGCAAGACCAAGCGAGATTGTGGACATGTGATTTTTGATGTCCAGACCTTCCGCCTGACATTTCTCAATGATGGCCTTACTCTTTACACCCATCTCTTTGGCGAGAAGGTGTACTCTTGTATGTTTTGCTTTTGCCAAACTGCTTCTCCGCAATTATTCTTCTGTATCCACCGTTTCCGGCGGTTTTGGCCGTTCTTGTTCCATCACATCTTCGGCCTGCTTCTTATATTTTTCTGCCGCTATCGACTTTGCTTTCTCTTGGGCGACATTGACAATCGCACGCGAAAGTTCCTCATCGACCTCTAGCTCTTCGGTCAGAGGCTTTGCTCCAACTTCGTCGATATCAAGAACTGAGATGATTCCAAGTGCAAGAAGTTTGTCTACAAATCTGTCATCGACTCCTTCGATGCCGGTTACGCATTCGGCCATCTGCTCGACGCTTTTGTTGTATTCCTCAGGTGTTAGTATATCGATATCCCAACCCGTCAATCGGGCTGCAAGCCGTACATTCTGACCGTGCTTTCCGATCGCAAGGCTAAGTTGTTCTTCACCGACAACAACGGTTGCACGTCCAAGTTCGAAGCAGATTGCGATTTCGCTCACTTCGGCAGGCTTAAGGGAATTGGCGATCAGCGCCTGCGATGAATCCGACCAACGAACGATATCGATCTTTTCTCCGCTAAGTTCGTCAACGATATTTCGAATACGGCTGCCGCGAACACCCACACAGGCTCCGACGGCGTCAACCTTGTCATCGTTGGAAAATACCGCAACTTTCGTCCGGTACCCAGCTTCCCGCGCAAGCATTTTGATCTCGATTATACCTTCGGCAATTTCAGGAACTTCCAACTCGAAAAGACGACGGATAAAGTCAGGATGAGTTCGTGAAAGAATGATCTTTACCTGGTTGCCCGCTTCCTTGACATCCAGGATCATACATCGGATACGTTCACCGACATGATGAGTCTCACCGGATATCTGCTCAGACTTGGGCATAATGCCTTCGGTTCGGTTATTCACCGTAACAATAAGGTTGCCGCCTTCGTATCGGCCCGCGACACCGATAATATTTTCGCCGCGTCTCTGAGTAAACTCTGCAAAAACGCTCTCACGTTCGTCGGCCTTCAGTTTCTGGATCATAACCTGTTTCGCAGTTTGTGCCGGTATTCGCCCAAGCTTGCGAATATCGATCTGAATATCGTCTTTAAAAGCAGTGATCTCACCACTCTGACGGTCGATGCTCACTACGATATCCTCTTCTTCCTGAGATCCGAAATATTTTCGCGCTGCAGACACCATTGCCGCCTCAAGATCCAGAAATATGGATTCCGAGTCGATATTCTTGTCGCGAGATATATTATCTATGATTCTGACTAATTCTTGACTCATTATGTCATCTTCCTTTGTCAAACCAATAAAAAAAGTGGAAACATCAGGTTCCCACTTCAAAGCAAAGCACCGGCATATTACGGACACTTACGGACCGCAACTGCATGATTTTCTATCTCATCAGGGCATAATACATGCCTTCCTGCGATAGAAACTCCGGGTGCAGAGCCCCTGAAGTACTAAATACAAACCGTTAAGCCGTTGAGGCGGCAACTTCGAAACTTTGCCGCAAGAACTATACACGGCGATAACTTCTTACAAATACCATCTTAACTTCCTTCAAATGATAGTTAAATCCAATCGTAACAACGCATTATAACTCGGTGTTTTACGATGTCAACACTAATAAAATTATATTCCAAGGCAAAAAAAACACTTTTTATGCAAAAAAAACCGCATCTGGAGGGTCAAATGGGCGATTCTGTCAATTAATACCGATTTTTAAGCAGATTGTTCGACTTTTTCAACAGTTTCTTCGCCGGCTTCTTTCACGGACGGCATAACCATTTTTTCGTACCAAGTCCTAAACGTCACAGTACAATACCCAAACACCAGCCCGACAACACAGGCGATCATCTCAGGAACTGCGATTTCAATATACCCGCCAATTGTGCTGGGCCCGTGCATTGCAGCCAAAGCAAAAAACACACCAGCTCCCAGGAACCATGCAGGGATAAAGTTAAGGATTGCAACTCTTTCAGCACACATAACAGGGATAACTACAATAAACACTGCCAACGCGCCGCCCCAGACACCCATCTTCCCAAATACGCCCATAAGCTCAAAGATAGCAACCGAAGCGATGATCCCCCCGGCATAACCGACCACAGTTTTCCCTGCCGCTTTAATGGTGCACCCACCCAAAAAGTACATCGCCCAAGCCTGAAAAGCAACCCACGTCAGCAACACACCACCAATAGTTTCGGGTCCAACCTTAAAAAATGGCGCAATCAGCATCATAATAGCTGCCTGCAAAGCAACAAAGATCGGAAATACAATAAATTTAGAAAATGGCATAACAGCTCCTTAAAAAAAAATGAAAGAATAATACTTCACAATATTCCTATCCTATACCCTACTTCAGCCAGCTTTTAAACACAGCGTCCAAATTTGCTTCTTGCGGTGTTCCCGCAAACAGAACGACGCGGTAGCTTAGCTTCAATGAATTTCCTTTAGCCAGTTCAAACGGTTTTTTCTGAAAAGTAAACGGCGACGGTGACAGGTGTCCGTAATCCCGCGTGAACCACGGGCAATTACCGCCAAAGTTTTCCGGATGGTTCATAATGACGATACCTTCGGTAACATCAGGCCGAAAACGACGCTTGCCGAAGTACCCGCACCAATCCGCTGTTTTGCCGTACGTTCCTTTGGCGCCGATTCCCCCTTCGGAATTCATCAAAGTTCCGCCATAAGCAGGCGAAATATCCGAAGCCGCCCGCATGGCAAAGAAGGAGTGCTTCGCGTTTTTGATGGAAACATCTTCAATTGCGTTAAGTTTGAATTCACAATCAATAAGGATAATATCGTCATTCGCCCGGGTGATGGTATATTTGCGTTCATCGTCAATCGGATGAGAACCTTGGCGCACCCATTGGCATTCCTGAACAAACTCCACGCTGTTACCGACGGGTTTGTCCGCCGCCAGTTCAAGCTTGACGGTTTTGATCTGTCCGGATTTAAGTCCGTTATCGGCCCAGTAATTCCCGCCGTTAAGCGGATCACATCCAAGCCAAAGACCCCGATGGTGCGGATACGGCAGGGAACTTTCGGTCGTCAGCGACAACCCGGACTTCGGCCCTGCCAACGGATAGAAGTAAGGATACTTCGCATCTGAACCTGCCCGATAGCTAAGCACCGGACTATTATTATAGCGGATCAAAATTCGGCGATCTTTTTGATAAGCGGTAAGCCCCGCCGCCTTCGTAACAGGTGCGGTAAAGTCTTTACCGTACGCCACCCGGGGAAGTTGTAAAAATGCCAGCCCAGACCCAGCCGCCACAGAAGCCCGCAACATCTCGCGTCGATTAATCATAATATACTCCTGAGTTAATAATAATGTTTCGGCCGCAAGGCCGTATCCTGAACTAACAACTAAAAACTAACAACTAAAAACTCTCAACCTGACCAATAGGTCAGGTTGTATGATACGCTGTTTAAATATCGAAGTCAAAACTTAATTAAAAACGCCCCATCCCGCAACAGAAAATAAAAATAGTTTCCCGATAAATCGGGAATCTGCTTCATTTAGCCCCCGAACCCTGCGTTCGGGGGTCAAGCACCCAAAGGGTGCGCCAAACCAAAACAAAAAAGGAAACCATCACAAAACAAAACCCACAAGCAGAAACCCGAAGCGCCAGCGCCGGGACATGACTCTACGCCACAAACGCCCTCCACCCAACAAGCCCACCCCTGTCATTCCCGCGAAGGCGGGAACCTAGACATCGCAATTAACAATGTCCCATCACGAAACCAAACAACCAAACAGAAACCCGAATCGCAAGCGCAGGGATAAATAATCATTAAACATTTGAAACGCCCCCCACAGAACAAAAAATAAAAAATGGAGATTTGCAAAAAACACAAATCATCTGTTTCATTTCGACTAACGACCAACGACTAAAAACCCCCCGGCAAACGAAATGACCGAAGGTTCCAGGGCAACAGTCAGTATTTCACGAATGAATGAACAAGGAACATCAGTGATTCGATCAGAAAATAAGCTATCCATTTTTTTCCTTAATCAAATTTTTCAAAAACAATAAATCACCATCACAAAACAGAGCACAAAAAAATTATTCCGATCAATACTCTTCATCATCTCCGTGCCAACCGAGTTAAACCAAAGATCAGCATCGTCGTAAGCACCCATCCCAGGAGAGTTTGCATCCACTGCCAGAAAAGCAGCAACCCTCCGCTTGCTATTGTGAACCATTTACAGCGATACAACTCTCTCCCTTTGTTGGCATTCGGAATCCAGTGCTTCGCCTGTTGAAGGTCAATCACCGGTATAAATACATCCGCTGAATAAGCAAGTGCCTGGAACGTCGGATAATCGTCGGAAACCTTAACTTTTTTCGTATTACTATTTCCGCTAGCATATGTCTCAACTTTCGTTGGCGTTAAAAGCCCTTTACACGCCCAGAAAAAGATTGCCCCAAATATAATAATAAAAATACCCCATTTAAGCGGCTTCCACGTATAGTACCCATAGTCCAAACTTAACCCATACATTCGATGCCAGAATCCAGCACATTTGCCCATTATGTTGTATGTCAACTTGTCATCTTCCTTGGCAATTAAAACTTTCCGCGCCTCTTCCCCATGCCCACCCCTTTTAAGCACCTCTGCCAATTGCTCATAAGGTTGAGGCATATATTTAGGTTGTTTACACAACCACTCTTTACGAACTTTTGAATCTTTTGACGCCTTATCAGAGATTTCATGATAAATCAACCCATGAAGGAATAATTTATCCTTTTTTGGCCAACTTTCCTTTTCGTCCCATAGAGAGCCGATGGTAGCATGCTGAAGATCCAAACTGACTTTTTCGGGCGAATCAACTTTGCACCATAAGAAACATTTTTTTACTTCGATACCGTTGAGCAACACTTTGCCCTCGATTCTAATGTTGTTTTCTGATGCCGTTTCCCTCGATTCTCCACCCTTATAATCACTTCCACACAGAAAAACACTCCCGCCAATTCTTGCACCTTCCGCAACAAAAGCTATTCCAACAGGATTTATGAACCGGCCAGCAACACAATTAAGCTGACCACCTATTTCTGCCCCCAATAGGTTAACTTGCCCTTCTGCATGAAAATTATTACTCAACATTATGCTATCATCTACCTTAATAAAATCTAAGTTGAGTGCTACATTCTCACCTTTATTTACAGGCCTATCTTTGCCTTTATTTATAAACTCACCTCCATTACAATCAAGAGTACCGCAAATTTTCGCATTGCTGAAATTTACCTGTCCTTTTGCTCTAAATACTTGATAAGAAGTGCTGGCCTCTTTCTTTTGCTTAACACTTTTTAAGCTATTACAAAGATATACATTGCCGCCTACCTTGATTCCGGAACAGGTAATCGCATATCCACCATGATTAATAAATTGGCTCCCCCCACAATCAAACGCTCCACCTATAACAGCTCTTTGAAAACTAATGCCTCCTTCTGCTATTAGTTGCTTGGGCATATTATCATCAGTTTGGTCATCAGAGAATCTACTACAAAGGAAAACAGAACCTTCCACATTAAGACCTTCCGCCCATAATGCAGGGCCAATTTTGTTGATAAATTGACCAAACCCACAATCTAAGTTAACCTTTATTCTACCACCTGTGAAGCTAACAATCCCTTCAGCCATAAAACCATGACGTAAAAAAATGCTTCCGCCTACCTCTATCTCGTCAGCGTGAATAGCAAAATCATTAGGGTTGGTGAAATGGCCTTTTTCGCAATCAATATCCCCTCCAATTTTAGCACCAATCAAGTTTACTTTTCCATTAGACTTAAAACCGTTACGTAGAAAAACACTCCCAGCAATATTTGCTGAATCTGCGTTTATCGTATATCCTTTAGGTTTGTCAAAGACACCTCCATGGCATTCGAGGCTTTGCCCTACTGTTACCCCTAACAAACGCACTTCC
>VRUF01000130.1 GCA_019456245.1 Planctomycetota bacterium
AAAACCAATTCTATTATACTCCCTATACACATATCGCATATCCCAAAACGCTTATGCGTATGATACCATTTGCGTTATCGAAGTGCAAGTATAATACCTGCTATATAGAATGCAAAATTACGTATCTGCAATTTATATCCAAAATGCCGTATTGTTGGAGACAATACGGCATTTTTATCGGTCTTTGCAAGCTTTAGCTGCTCAATTTTTTATCATGGCGTCTTTTTGTCGATGATCGGCATGAGAGCACCGTCAAGTTCCACCCTGACGGATCTCATTCTTTCCTTCGGTTCCTCGATATGCCTTCTTGCGGAATCTGTAGTATTGCCATCAATAACATGCGGAGTAATGAATATGAGTAGTTCGTTGTTTCTCAATTCTTTTTCATTGTGCCTAAAGAGGCCGCCCAGAATCGGAAGATCCCCTAGCAATGGTACCTTCGTCTGAATGACGTTGTCTGCCTGGAAGAGTATTCCTCCGAGCAGGATGGTCTGTCCGTCTTCAACAATCAGCTTCGTGACGGTATTAAGCCTTTTGATTACAGGCTGATTGTTTACTTTCTCGGCGGCGAGGTCAGAAATTTCAAGATTGATGGTTAAATCCACGTCCTTTCCAGGCGTTATATTCGGTCTTATCTTCAGAGTTACACCAACCTTTTCTCTGTTAAACTGATTCTTTGTCGAGGTTCCAGTCGTATCACTTTGGGCACTTACTATCAGCGAAATTTCTCTTCCCTTAAAGAACTCGGCCTCTTCGTTGTCCTTTGTCCATAGCGTGGGCTGATTTAACACTTTTGCATTGATGGTTTTGGCGAGCATGTCTACAAGGACGTTAATATTTAAATTAGTCGAAAAGCCCTTATTGAGATCTCCACCTCCCATATCAATTACACCCGGGTTAAAGGTGGAACGATTTTGGGCAAAGGCGATCTGTGTCAAAGCAGTGATTGCGTTTGTCCCCAGGGAACTGAATGCTCCCGGGTTACTTGACAGTTTGACTCCAAGGCTTGTCATGGATGCATGGTCCACTTCTACGATGATGGCTTTGATCATGACCTGCATGCCGGGTTTGTCTAGTTCTTCGATCATCTTCACAATTTCCTTGATGTACTCGGGGGGTGAGAGGACGAGAATCGCCTTGCTTCTGTGAACTGGTACAAATCTTATTTTTCCGATGAGGTTGCTTGTCGGCATCTCGCCGTCAGGCACTCTTTGCCTGTCCCACCATGGGGTGATCATTCCAGGGTCGGAGTTTGCCTGGGCATTAGGATTGGAAGTAGTTCCTTCAGATTCTTCATCCGCGGAATAAGAGAGTCCCCTCGCTTTTCTTGGTATTGTCGAAACAGTTCCTGATTCGTTAAGTATTCCGTTAAGCTGGTCACAGAGTTCTTCGGCGTCAGCATAATTTAGCGTGATGACCCTTGGTATCTCGCCTATTTCCTGGCTGTCGAGATCCTTGATGAGCTTTTCGATGACGTCATAGGCTTCGGGAACCTTGCTTATTATGAGGATTTTCTTTGTACCGGGCACCTCTTTGAAGGTGAGCAGTCCGTAAAGATTTCCTACGATCTTCTTCTTGTCATCGTCACCCCCACCGAAATACATCTCCCAGAATGACTTTCTGCGTTCCGTAGTTTCCGAAAACAACGTGCTAAGCAATTCTACCATTTCGACAGGATCGGAATTGTGCAGAGTTACGATTCGGTACTGGTCCGCCTTGAGATCGATGGGCTGGTCCCATTCTTCGATCTGGAGCTTAATCTTTCGCAGATTCTCTTCGGTTGCAATGACAGAAACACTATTAAGAATATTGTCTGTTACAACTTTTACAACATCTTTATCGTTGACGTTCCTGCTTGAACGACCATAAGAACCTCGCCTGTAATTAGTATTCGAGAAACTTCCGGACTGGCCTTCATAGAGTGCTTCGATATTTAGCTTTACCTGTTCGGGATCGGCATGTTTTAGTCTGCGGACATATGTTTTGTAGATGTCTTCGATGGGCAGGTCAATCTCTTTGACAAGTAGTTCTATAATTTTTCTGTTTTCATAGCTTCCGAAAACTACAATCTGTTTTGCTTGGGGCATTTCCTCTATTATAACGCTTGTTTTAAGTTGAGATCCGGGCATCTCCTGGATAGCGTTTCTTGCTAACCTTGCAACCTCGCGAACATCTACAAACTTTACCGGGATTATTGTCCGTTCCGGCGGTATGGTCTCTTTGACATCAAGCTTTTGTATCCAGTTTTCGATCCTTTGCATATTTTCTACGGATGCTCTCGCGATAATCCAGTTTTGTCTTGGAACCGGCAAAAGGAACGTTGGTATCTCACCGGATTCGATGATGACCGAAGATGCCGTCCCTTTTTTGGACTTGCCGCCAGATTTCTTTTTTTTGGCTTTTGAAGACGGAGAGAGAATAAGTTGAAGTACCTGTACGATCTCTATGGGATCACCATTTTTTATTTCAAAAACTCTTTCCCTGACCTGGTCAGATTCAGGGACGTCAAACTGGTCGATTATCTTCTTGATCCTAAAGAGATTCTCAACCGTATCGATAACTGCAATAACACTCGTGCTTTCGATAGCCGTTACACGTCCGTATTCGGCAGTCAATGGCGCGATGATATCGACCAGTTTGGCAGGCGAGGTATTATTGACCTTGAAATATTTTTCAACAAGCATCGATCTGTCCGCGATCCTGGCAAGCGGTTCGTCTATGGTAAGAGTGGGAACCCTAAGTTTTGCCTTGGAAAGAGGTTTCAGGAATATCCTGTCCTCTCTGACCTCGGCAATAATGCCCTTCATTCGCAAAGCATCATAAATATACGAAAGTGCCTTGCTTCGACGCACTTCCTTTGGTGAGTATATTGTTATCTTAATTTTCATCGCCTCATCTGTCGGGATGATGGATTTTCCTGTCCACTCGGCAAGTTTGCTGATGATCTTCTTCATCTCGACGTCGTTTAGATTAATGGGAACCATTGGATCCTTATCTTCGGGAGCATTCGGGTCCGCGGTCTGTATTTCGCCGGATTCTTTGTCCTGCGGTTCAGTCGTATCAGGACTATTTGGGTCCGCGGGGAGGTTTGGGTCATCTGCTTTTGTGTTATCCTGTTTAGGCGCATCTGAGTCTGCAGATTCGGTTTTCTGCGCAGCTTTTTTTTCTTTTTCCTCTTTCTCGGCGCTTTTATGCGCAGATTGAGCCTGGGATTCTTTGCCCGCTACCGCGGCCATTGCAATTACCGGATCCTTTATAGGTTCTGTAGAATAATAGCTTGCAATTATATAGCCGAGTGCGACTACAACGACGACAACTAATCCAAAAATATACCGCTTCACTTTTTATCTCCCTAATTTGAGTACTAAATTAATCTCAATTCCATATCACTATCAGTTTACACATCCTTTTCCATCTCTTCTACTGCTTTTTCTTTTTCCTCTTGTGACATTTTACTCCATTGCTCTTTTGCCTGCTCTTTCTGCTCGTCCGTCATTGAGTTCCATTTTTCGAGGAACTTGGCCTTTAGAGCGGGTGAAAGCTTAACACCTATCCACGCTAAGGGATCTTCTTCGGGTTGAGCTTCTATTACTTTTTCGACAGGTTCCTTCTCAACAGGCTTTTGTGCTTTGGCAGGCTTATCGGTCTTTTTGGGCTTTTCAGTTTTTTTCTTTGGCGCTTTATATTCGGTCGGTTTGGCAAGAGGGTAAACTTTGGTTTCCTTGCCGTCAAATTTAACTACGATGTGTGTCGGTTCTATTGAGATCAGTTCTGCATCGCCAATCTTATCTCCAACCTTGTAGAACTTGCCTTTTATAAGGGCCGAGTCTCCTAAAATACCGTCGATCTTTTTGACGGGGTTTTTCTTTTTGGAAGGCGGCGGGGCAAAAACGTTTTTTTTCTTTAACTCGGAAGCAATGTCCGTGTAGTTTGCCGAATATGTTTTGTCATTTTCATTCTTACCGTTTGCGGCATCGAGAGCATTTGCGATCCTGACAGATATCGTTTTGGAAGATGTCGTATATGCAAAAACCTTCACTGCCATTGCCCCTATCAGGAGCAATGATGCAGCAAGCAATATAATGCGTATATGCTTTGTTGTCTGCTTTATCGTTTTTGCCATAACAAATATATCCTTAAACTGCTTTCTTTTGGTTTTTAACGGCCTTCCCTGTTTCGCCTGCTACCCCGACCGCGACCGGAGCGGCCACCGCGACCCCGACGTTCGCCGGATCGTTCTCTAGACCTTGCTCTTTGTTCAGAAGACATTTGCCGTGGATCAGGACGTTCAGACTGAACAGGCTTTACCTTCTTGGGCTTGTCTTTTACTACCGTTTTTTTAGCAGTTTTTGACTTTGTTTTATTTGCGTTTTTTTTCCTCGGAGCCAGGGGGACAGAATGATCGAATGGGCTTACCTGTATTTCCTGTTTGTTCCAGCGAACCGTAATTGATTTTGGATCTATCGACAGTATCTTTGCGTCGCCTATTTTGTCGCCTTTTTTATATAGTTTTCCGCCGATAAGAGCAGAATTACCTATAATTCCATCTACCTTTGTAACGGGATTTTTTTTCTCCGGCGATGACGACGCAAAGAGGCTTTTCTCTTTTAGTTTTTTTGCTATTTTGGCATGCTGCGACTGAAACTCTTTCAGGCGATCGTCTTTTTTTGAATCGACGGTGAGTGCCTTTTCGATCCTTTGCGGGATCGAGTCGGCCTCTAATACAAACGCTGAAACTTTTGCAGCCATTGCGCAGGCCATTAGGACGGAAAGGGCTATAAGTGCCCTGACGAGATGTTTTAGCCTGTTTTTTAGAATTTCAGTTTTCATAAACATATCACTTAACGAATGTCGTTACAACCATCGACAGTTCCATTTCGGTTCTCTTTTTCGGGTCGCATTCGATTTTGAATTCTTCGACAGCGACAAACAGCGGGTTATCATAAAGGCTTGCAAGCAAGTCCAGCGACTGATCGAATTTACACTTTCCCTTGCATTGAAGTTTCATGGGCCTTAATCCTAAAGCGTTTTTCGATTTTGGTGCCTTTACGAAACTGGGAACAGGAGATTTAATGCCGGCCTTTTTGAGTTGTTCTAAAAACTTCTGACGGAACTTCGCGCCGGGTACTTCTTCCTGTGCGGGCATTTCAAATGCGGGAACGACTGATAACAGTCCTTTCTGTTTGGCCGACAGATTGCCATCCTTGTCCGGCATGACCTGCACGACTTCATTTCTTCTGCTGTCGAGGGTGTTTTTGACGGCTTTGTAGTCTTCAAGCAGTTTTTCGACACCTACAAATGCAATTACAATAATCGCAACAATGAGGCCTAACCTAATTGCTCTTTTATCTTTTTCGCTCATTTTCTTTTTCATTTTTTTGAACTTTTCTTTGTCCAGTGTTTATAGTGAAACGTTATTCTATACGGTGTTTTTTTAGTTTTCTTATCCGCCGGAGAGATTACTATATTTACATTGCTGATATCTTTTTTGCCTCCCAGGAATTCCTGAAATTTTAAAACCTCTTCACCCTTGGCTGCATTGCCTGAGATCGTAACCGGCTGTCCCTTTTTGAAGCTGAAACTGTCTATCATCATGCCTTTTGGAGCATCCTTGCTTATCTCTGTGAGCAAATCAAGGAGGTCGGGCCTTTGCGCAGCAACGTATTTCCTTACCTTTTGCATTTTAATGAGTTGGTCTACATCTTTATTTTCATAGCTTGCAAGATACCTGATATTCAGTTGCGTGGAGATATACAACGCGGCCATCAGCAAGGCTGTAAAAATAGCAAGTGAAACTATTAGCGATGTCAGCGGATTTTTTTCTTTCTTTTTAGTCTTCGGTTCACTTAATCCCTGAAAAAGATCAATCTTTGAAGTATCGCCTTCGATGGCAAACATAGCCAAACCAATCGCCTCAAGATATTGTAATTGTTCGTCATCGGCGAAAACGTTGCCGGCCTTTATGTGACCTCCATTGTAAACGGCCTGGCTGGCGGTGAGATCGGCATCGTTGCAGAGAGTGACCATGGCATCTGCCAAAAGGGCATCGGATGAGAGGACTACGATCTGAGGTTTATAATCTGTTTTTTCCGCGAAATGGTCAATGGCACTGGCCAGATCGTGTACAAAAAGCTCATTTTGCGAAGAAGTAAAATCATCACTTTCTGAAAGATCTTCGGAACCGATATCCAGCGTAATCGCATGGAGGAGACGGCCTTTTTCAGTGAGTAGAAGTTGTGTATCGGCGGTTCTTATATTTGCGATAACAAAAGTGTCGCGGGGACAATCGTACAGGTTGTTAAATGCTTTGACCAAACCCTGGCAGTTGAGCATAACGTTCGATGTTTGGCAATCGCGGGCAAAGTCGGCATGTTTTTTGAGGCTCTGCTTTCTCGCAACTGCGACGGTCACAAGTCTGGCGGAGTTTTTAATGTCGTCTGCAAGGAAGGCGACCTGCATCTGATCGGGCGGTAGAGGGAGCATCATTTCGATCTGCATAGCGACGAGCGAGGGAATCTGGGCGTCATTTACGGGCGGTATCTCCAGGCGATAGAACGCAATGCCTTTCGAATCAATGCCCATGACCGAATCTTCTCTCCGTGATATTGCCCGGGCGGCAGCAAAGCGACGAATAAGCTCCTCCTGCCCGTCAGCTTCGCTCGTATGAGCGTACTGTAGCTTAGCTTTCTTCATCTCGACAACATTTATCACACCAGAAGACTGCTGTGAAAACGCTACAATCGAGTTTTTTTTGTTTTGATAACCACTGGTTTTCAATTCATCACTCCTGTACGCATGTAAAGTATATTCACTGGCGAACTGTTCCTGTTAACAACCGCCTCAAGGGTGCTTCTGGCACCAGTTTGATCTGCATTTGCATGACTGTAAATAGTAAATATTGCCGACCTTACTGTTACAAGATCGATTATTTTTTTTATTGAACTTTTTTTCAGCGACGAGATGTCGGACAGATCGCTTAGAGAAGTAATTCCATCAAGCTGGCCTGCACGGTATAGTATGATGTCTTCGGCAATATCTTCTCGATCCTCCAGTAATGCTGTCAGCACCTCAAGCGGTGCGGTATTGATATTTACCCTGCCGACGAGTTTTGGGTTGTCTACGACTGTGATCTTATCAGCAATACTCAAAACAGTTTTGAGATTTGGAGGAGAAGCACCGTTGGAAGTATCGCCATTTTTATCAGGAAGCAGATCCCCGATAGATTTAAAACCATCGTCCCGGTTCTGCACGATCCATTTCGCGTTTGCATCATTCAAATCAAGATCAGATTTAAGCTTTCCTTCGCTGGCACTGTTAATATTAACTCGCTCACTGCCGTCTGCATTTCTGTTATTCTCGAACGAATAACATGTTAGATAGTTTATCCATCCGCTGTTTTCTTCGGAGTATTCTATGCCGACGCTTTGCGGGTATTTTTCTGGTCCATATAAAAGATAAGGGTCTATGCCCTTTACGAGGAGCAATTCGCGAACAGTGCGGAAACTTTTGTTGCGAATGGTATATGGGTGTGGCAGGTTTATGTAATAGCCGGCTTCGGCGGAACCCGGCTTGATCTTATCGTCCTTGTCACGCCAGTCGATGATCGAATTTGCGATATCCTCGGTCATGTCCGGCAATGTTATAAGCTGGTCGAATGATGCAATGTTTATGTTCAGCTTGCCGGATTCGTCGATGACCTGTACAGTGAACGTGCAGCCTTCGAGAGGGATGCTGTTAAAATCGGTGTCGTTATCGTACCAGAGGTCGACGAGGCAGTCGCTGGAGGTGTCGTCGTCATTTAGGACGGCAATTGCTGTTTCCAGACCTGCGCGCGAGGCCCATTTGCAACGTATGTGATCCGCACTTACGCCGGAGATGCGTGAGTCGAGTCTGCTGGTCCGGGCGAGGACGGCAGTGATCACAGTCAGCAGTACGACGATCCAAAGCACCAGCACTAATGCGGAGCCTTCGTGTTCTTTACGGGTTGTTAGAATACAGGTTTTCATTCGTTTCCGTTTTCATTATTATTTTCAGAAGACTCTTCATTTTCTTCATCATCTTCCTGGCTTGTTTCGTAAGTGATTCCTGTCCGTGGGAAATCCGCGATAAAATTTTTCATTACGAAGTCCGGCTTTTCGCTATCGGGGTTCTTCAATCCTATCAATGTAACTTCTACCAGCGCCGGGATCGATTCTGATTCTTCGGGCCACTGGTCAAGCCATTGGGCGCCGTCATAATACCTCACGATAAATTCTGTGATATTTTCCGCGATCGGTGTTAGCATGCCCAAAGGTTTTAGATCCTC
>VRUF01000378.1 GCA_019456245.1 Planctomycetota bacterium
ACGCCAAAGGTGCGATTATGAATATATAAAAAGAATAATTATTAACCATTGACAGAAAACCTCATAGCAGCACCTCAACTCTTTATTTCTTGATATTGCCCCACGTTTCTGTAATAATTATAGGACGTACGGAAAAAGCTTACAGACCTTAACCGGGCCAAAAAAATGTATACAGTTACTGTAGAATCTGAATTCAATGCCTCTCACCAGTTAACAATGCCCAACAGCCAAAAAGAGCCTCTCCACGCTCATAAATGGCAATTGAAGGTGGCAGTACGCTCAGAAAAACTCGACCAGATGGGTGTTGTTATCGACTTTCACGAGCTAAAAGCCGCCATCAATACTGTAACAGCCTCTCTGGAAGGAAAAAAACTGGAAGATTTGTCCTGTTTTCAAGACGCAAACGCTTCCGCAGAGGCACTGGCAAGATACATCTTTGACCGGCTGAAAAAACTTATCAAAGCCGATATCAATCTCGATTCTGTCGAACTGATGGAAGAGAAAGGATGCTGGGCAAAATTTAGACCGTAGACGACCGTAGTTTGTATTACAGATAAAGCCGAAAATTGACGATATGGTAAGGGTGATATAGGTGTCGCGGTTGAAATTATTCGTTTTTCGCGGCAAAGAACATTGCGATTATAGTAACCATTATACTCGCGAAAAGTTTACTACCCTAAAGGGTATATTCAAAGGAACGACTAAAATATGCAGTGTCAGCATTGTAAGCAACAGGCTGCAACGATTCATCTAACCGAGATCACGAACGGTCAAAGGCAGGAAACGCACTTGTGCGAAGATTGTGCACAGCAGCAGGGTCTCGCCATCAAAAACCAGGTCCCCATAAACGAACTGCTAAGCACTCTACTTGCCTCACAGGGTACCTCCCCTCAGTCCCCGCAAAAGATGCCCTCCCAGGAAGAGGCGACCCCGCCGTCTGCTCTTGCATGTCCAGCCTGCGGAATAACGTTTGACGAGTTCAGAAAAGAAACCCTCCTTGGCTGCCCGGGCGATTACGAAGTTTTCAAAGCTCCGCTGCTGAGAATTATCGAAAAGGCACAGGCCGGCAGCATCTCACACTGCGGAAAAGTTCCGGCAAGGGCGCCCTCGGATAATAAACGTTACGTAAAAATACTGAATCTTCGAAAAGAACTCCAGTCAGCCATTAACAACGAAAACTACGAACGGGCTGCAGAAATTCGAGATAGGATTGAACACCTGCAATGAAACTTAACGACCTTTGCAAACACACGACAGAATGGTTCGACGGCACAGGCCCCGACTCGGACATCGTAATATCGTCACGAATACGTCTTGCCCGAAACCT
>VRUF01000131.1:0-2924 GCA_019456245.1 Planctomycetota bacterium
GGGGACACATCTCCAGCAAAGATCTGGTCCACTGGCGTCATCATCCCGATTCAATCGGTCCCGGCAACGGCGACGATGGCTGCTTTAGCGGCGGCGGATTCCTCGACGACGACGGAACCGCATACCTTTCCTATTGGATGCTCTGGGGCGACAAGGGGATCGGCATCGCCAAAAGCAGCGATCGACATTACGACACATGGGAAAAACTCGACGCCAACCCGATCATCAAATCGACAGAATGGGGCATAACCGAAACAACAGATGAAAACGGCAACAAGCTAATCTACGGCTCAGCCGACCCGACCGGTATCTGGAAGAAGGAGGGCAAGTACTACATCCTTACCGGCAATCTCCTGGTCATGAGAAAATATGGTGGAAAGTGGAATTCACCGGAGAACATGAAAGGGGATCGCCTTTATCTGTTCGAATCGGAGGACCTCAAAAGCTGGAAATACAAAGGCGTCTTCTACGAACGCAATCCCGACTGGACCAGTTACAACGAAGACAACATGTGTCCCAGTTTCCTGCCCCTGCCGTCAAGCGGCGACGGCGGCAAGCCGAGCGATAAGCACTTGTTGCTCTTCATCAGTCACAACAGAGGCTGTCAGTATTTCGTCGGTGATTACGACAAAAAGAACGACAAATTCATACCGAACAATCACGGACGCATGACATGGGTCGACAATACATATTTCGCGCCTGAGGCAATGATGGACAATCAGGGGCGGCAGATCATGTGGACCTGGCTGCACGACAACCCGGCTTCGGAAAAAGGCCAGGGTTGGTCGGGCGTTTACGGCCTGCCGCGGTCGTTGTGGCTGGGCGAAGACGGAACTTTGAGAATGCGCCCCGTAAAAGAACTTAAAATGCTCCGTTGCGACGAGAAAACATGGAGCAATATCACGTTGTCCGATGGTAAGACGAAAACGCTTGACGGTGTTATCGGCGATTCGTGCGAACTGGAAATCACAATCGCTCCGACGGCTGCGGCCGGGCAGTTCGGAGTCAAAGTACGCACCTCTGCCGGCGGCGAAGAAGAGACGCTGCTCTACTACGACGCCCAAAAGAAACGGCTTGTATTCGACTCGACGAAAAGCGGCATCGACGGACGCAAGAAAGTCGAGCAGGCGCCATTTGAGTTGAAGGACGGCGAGCCACTGAAACTCCGCGTCTTCGTGGATAAATCGGTAATCGAGATTTACGCCAACGACCGCCAGGCGATTTGCCGCAGGGTCTATCCCGGCCGTGACGACAGCCTTGGCGTGGTCCTGTTCGCAAACGGCGGCAAGGCAAAGTTCTCCAGCGTTAAAGCATGGGAGATGATGCCGTCGAACCCGTATTAGGGCAGATTGTGATCGGCAGTATACCGTTTTGATCGTCTTAATTCGGTCAATTCTTGTTAAGATAAATCAAGAAAATGGGACCAGAACAAGAGCAAGAGATATATGTAAAGGCTGGCCGGACCTGCCGGCACCGCCTACCGATCAAAAACCACATACCTCGCACACGATACCCGGGCAAAATTTGAAAATTTGGATCTTAAAATGAAAAAGATATTAATTTTTTTAGTACTAATGACTATTGCCTTTTCGGGCTGCGACTCTAAAGACAAAAATCTTGCCAATTCCTTTGATGGCGTGAAAATAAGCTATGATATCGCAGGTGCCGGTGATGCTGCTATTGTTTTCGTCCATGGCTGGTCTTGCAACAAAAGCTTCTGGAAGCATCAGGTGCCATATTTTGCCAAACGATATAAAGTTGTCACCATTGATTTAGCTGGCCACGGCGCCAGTGGCAAATCTCGTAAGGATTATACGATTGAATCTTTTGGCAAAGATGTCAAAGCCGTTGCCGATAAGTTGAATCTTAATAATATGATTCTTGTTGGCCATTCAATGGGCGGGACAGTTATGGCAGATGCCGCCAGGCAGATGCCAGGCCGCGTACTTTGCGTTGTTGGTGCAGATACTTTTCATGACATTGCTATTGGTTATGACCGAACAGAGGTTGATAAGATTGTCATCAAGCTAAAATCAAATTTTTCGCAGGAAGTTCAACATTTTGTGCGTCCGATGTTTACTCCTAAGACAGATCCGAAACTGGTAGATTGGGTGCTTGGTAAAATGTCTTTAGTCGACCCGGCGATTGCGATAAATGCTTTTACGAACCTTGGTGCTTATGATTTGAAGACTGCCGCTAGTCAGATTAAGGCTCCGATTTACAGTATAAATGCAGATTTTTGGCCAACCAATTTTGAAATGAATAAACAATGTGTCCCATCGTACAAATTGAAATTGATGAAGGGGTTAGGGCACTTTGTAATGCTTGAAGATTCTGCTGGTTTTAATAAATTTCTTGACGAGATAATTGCCGGCCTGAAATAAACTGATTAAGTGATACGCATTAAGGTTTCCTTGCAAAAAAATCTTATCCGCTCCTTCCAATACTCTTCGGTATCCTCAGTCGCAAAAAGGACGATACCGCCATATAATCCATTGATACAGCTAAGGTGAAGTGTATATTTCTTGATGTCTTTGAAATTTTAGTACTGTTCGGGTATAATTTGCAGGTGGTGCCGATGGTGTGATAGTATACTGTTACGTAAAGATTTGACGTGTTTTTTTGAGGGATTCACATGGACGCTCTTTTGCTTATACTGGTTTGCGGTGGGGGGTTTATTGTTGCTTATCATACTTATGGCCGTTTTCTTGCGCGTAAGATATTTAAGATCAATCCCGACTCTCGAGTTCCCAGCCACGAGTTTAATGACGGCATCGATTATGTTCCGACTCGCAAGGGGATAATCTTCGGCCACCACTTTACTTCCATCGCCGGCACCGGACCCATCGTCGGCCCAGCCATCGGAATTATCTGGGGCTGGGTGCCCGCGCTGCTGTGGGTCTTTCTCGGAGCGGTAATCATGA
>VRUF01000131.1:2934-8195 GCA_019456245.1 Planctomycetota bacterium
CCCGCGATACTCTGGGTTATGATCGGCAGTATCCTCATGGGTGCCGTCCATGACTTCGGAGCACTTATTGTTTCGATGCGCAATGACGGTAAGAGCATTTCCGAGGTCGCCGCCAAATACATCAACCCCCGTGTTCGGTTCATCTTTTTTGTCGTTGTATTTTTTGCACTCCTCATCGTGATAGCCGTCTTCGGTGTTGTGATCGCTCTCGTGTTCGATCAATTTCCCAGTTCTGTTTTGCCGGTCTGGTTTCAGATACCCATCGCTGTCGGTTTGGGATATGCGGTTTACAAAAAGAGTGCCAACGTGCTGCTGTCAACGGCGGTCGCTGTGTTGGGGATGTATCTGTTTGTCGCCCTTGGAGCGTATGTCCAGGCGAAATATCCCGGGGCATGCAGTATCAGTCAGATCGGGCCAATCCCCGCAACCGGAGTATGGACCATCCTCCTTTTAATATACGCCTGGGTCGCATCGACACTTCCGGTTACGACCTTGCTTCAGCCGCGCGATTATATTAACGCCTGGCAGTTGTTTATCATGATGGCTCTTTTGGTAGCCGGCATTGTAGTGTCCTGTTTTTCAACCAATGGAATGGAGCTCGTCGCACCAGCCGTTCGGCCCATAGCCGGAACCGACATCCCTTCGATCTGGCCGATGATGTTCGTTACTATCGCCTGCGGTGCAATAAGCGGTTTTCATTCGCTTGTCGCTTCCGGTACAAGTCCCAAGCAAATCGCAAACGAGAGGGACATTCAGTTCGTCGGCTACGGTTCCATGCTGCTTGAGGGATTTCTCGCCGTCCTTGTGATCGTCTGCGTCGGCGCCGGTATCGGTCTGGCATACAAAACGGCAGGCGGCCAAACGCTTGTCGGAAACGCGGCATGGGAGGCGCATTACGGTTCGTGGGCAGGCGCAAAAGGTTTGACCGATAAACTCAGTGCCGTCGTTGTCGGTGCCGCGAACATGCTTTCCAGTTTAGGTATTCCCACTGTTGCCGGTGTTACTTTGATGGGTGTTTTTATCGCATCTTTTGCCGGAACAACCCTCGATACCACGGTTCGGATACAGCGATATGTTGTAGGCGAACTGGCCGGCGACCTCAAGATTCCTTTTATGTCGAACCGGTGGACCGCAACGACGTTTGCTGTTGTAACCGCCGCAGCCCTGGCATTTGCCACAGGTGCCGGAGGAACAGGAGCGATGAAATTATGGCCGCTGTTCGGTGCCGTTAACCAGCTTTTGGCAGCACTTGCGCTTTTGGTGGTGACGATGTATCTCAAGAAAAAGGGCGGGTTGAAATTTCTTGTTTCCTGTGTTCCCTGTGTTGTGATGCTCTCTATTACCTGCTGGGCAATGGTCATCAATGAGAAAAAGTTTATCGACGACAAAAACTGGCTCCTTGTTGTGATCGGAGGGGGTATATTTGTACTTGCGATCTGGATGACGGTCGAAACCGCTATAGTATTCTTTACCAGCCGTAAAGATGGAGCCTTAGATGATAATGGAGCCGCGGCAAATAAAGATGGTATCAATACTATTGATCCGGTAAAGCAAGCTTGATAAGTTCGAATCTTGCTTTGACAGGCGGTTGCGCAAGTGCAATCTCACCTTTGACAAGGTATTCGGGGGGGAAGTTGTAAATAACGTCCCTTGTTATTACGTCTATTTCCTTTTCATCGTCATCAAAAACCAGTACGAAAATATGCACAGGAGACTTTTTGTAAGCATCCATCGCTTCAGTGGTGGCCTTAAATGTTGTCGATTCAGTAAGCTCACTTTCATTTTTCAGTTCGACCTTATATTTCCCCTGCAGATTTTTACTGACCGCAAAGGAAATGTTAAGCGGCTTAAACTGAACCGTATCAAGTTCTGTAGATGAAAGTTTTACCGTTACACGTTTTCCGTACCTGCGATTGTTGGGGCCAAGTTGAACGTATGGTTCTTTTATCACATAATCTTTCTGGGCCTTTTCTACATCCGTTGCGGTAAGGTCTATTCTGGCTGGTTCTACCCAGCCCTGTTTTACGAAGATATTGGCTTTTGACGGGTTTAACGAATCAGGTGTTATTGATATTCCGTCTTCGTCGAAACATTCTATGACCAGTTCTTTTTTCACAAGCTTTTCGATAGTAACCTGTATCATCGCAGGTTTGGCGGACTCAGACTCGACAGTAAGACCAAAGCTTTTCATTTTTACAGTTTGATTAAGCCATTCTGCGGTGACCAGTGGAATAGTTTTAGCCTCGCCCTTCAGGTCATTTTGCAAACTATAGACAAAATCGAGATTTTCCTGTCCGGAAGCGATTAGCTTCTGGAGGTCTGATATCTTTGACGAAGGGCCCTTGACCGTGATCTTTACGTTCAGAGGCATCGGTTTGTCGAAGGTCACCAGAATGTCAGAATCGCGTGTCTGCGTCGTTGTGATTGACACACTGACCTCGATTTGATCTTCTATCGCGTTGTTTGCCCAGAACCACACGAGCAGAGTTATGAATACTACCAGAGCATATTTTTTTACTGTCGAATTCATCGATTTCTAAGCTTTTTTTTCGGTATCCTTTTTCTTTGTATGATGTGTTTCGGCCTCGTGCTGTATTTGTTCGACCAGCGGTGTCGTTTCGACGACCGCGGTATTAAGGTGTCTTCGAAGCTGTGTTTCCGCGACGTTTCTGATAAGCTGGCCGTTCATAGCCAGTGATATAATCCCTGTTTCTTCGCTGACCACCACAACGATAGCGTCCGAGCTTACGGTAACACCAATAGCAGCGCGATGCCTTGACCCAAGTGCTTTTCCGCCGACCGTACCCGCTTCGGCCAGCGGCAATTGGACCCGCGCGGCAACGATCCTGTCGCCTTGGACAACTATAGCCATATCGTGCAGCGAGGTCCCGGGATAGAAAACCGTTTTAATCAACTCAGCGGTCACCTTAGAATCGATCTTCACGCCGGTTTCTATAAATTCGCCCAGACCGACCTGCTGTTGTATAACGATGATAGCGCCTGTTCGTGTTGCCGCCAGTTCCGTCACGGCGTTGATAATTTCTTCAACACTCCTGGACAGTTGTTGCGAGCTTGACATAAAAGAGGCCTGCCCGATTCTCATGAGCCCGCGTCTGATCTCCGGCTGAAATGCGATACCTACGACAAATAGCGTGATTATCGCAAAGTCCCCGTACAGATACTTGATTCTTTCGAGGCCAAACTGGTCTACGACGAGGTTCAGCAGGAGTGTGGCGATGACAATAATTAAAAACACACCGCGGAATAGTCTTTCGCCGCGTGTGCCTTCAAGGAAATTGACAATCCAATAGACAACGAATCCGATGATGAGCAATTCGAAAAATACAACCAGCATATCACCAGGTGATAAAAAAAGCCGCTGAATGTAATTGATAATGTCGTCCAATGACTCCTGCTCCGAGCTGGTCTGGTTACTGTCACATTATTTACTATGGGCTCCCTGAATGACAGAGAGTTTCTCAGGGTTCGTATTACGAGACAAAAACCGCGTAATCCGTTACATCTGCTGTTTAGTAGTCTCTTATAGGATATTTGCTCAGTTTTGAGCTTTTGTCCATCCCAAGTATTGTATCTATGTCGCTTTTCATCGTCCCATAATTGCGACGAATGTTGGTTTCATATCTAACGGCTCTTTCGTCGCTGGTTTCACCGGGAACACTTCCGCAACCGATTAGCATCACCGAAATAGAGGTTAAAATCAGCACACAGAGCATTAAACGACAACCTGGATTTTCGATATACTTCATGTTTTTCCTCGCCATCATTATTTAACTTCACTGCCCGCCTGTAAGTACCAATCGACCCTAGACGCGGGAACGTATTAATTTTAACCTACTATTTTGTATATGTCAATGCAAAAATTGGTTTCTGGTACTATCTACGGCTTTATCGGCATATTGTGCGGTAAGATTGCAATCTTTGTAACAGTAATACGGGTTACCAGCCCTTGCCGGCGGTTTTTCGTTCCTAATTGTCTTTTTGCCGCCATTGACTGTTCGCCATTTCCCGGGTATAATCAGTTTTTCAGTGTTATTAAGGCGAGGAAGGCCATTTTTAATTTTTCATAACCGGAGGTTATCACATGAAACTAAGCCGCATCAGTCGGATTGTACAGCTTTTATGTACCCTGCAATCAGGTCAATGCTACTCCCCTGACGAGCTTGTCAAAGTAATGCAGGTAAGCAGAAGGACGGTTTTCCGCGATTTACAGGAGTTAACCGCTATCGGCGTGCCATATTACTTCGACAGCGATGCCGGCGGATACCGCATCGATCCCGATTTTTTCCTCCCCTCGATAGACCTAACGCTGCAGGAGGCCCTAAGTCTTTTAATGCTGATTTACAAGGACAGAGGCCACCTGCCGCCCCTTTTAAAGCGAAGCGCCCTCCTGGCAGGCCTTAAAGTAGAAAACAACCTCCCAGCCGAGATAAAACGCTATTGCGCAGCCACACTCGAGCATATTTCAATCCAGCCGATACCGCGATCTGTAGGCGGCGCGATAGGCGGCGATAAGGGAGATTCGGCCGACCGCATTTTTTGGCATTTGCAGAGGTCTGTAGAGCGAAAACAGAAGGTTCGCATCGTTTACAGGTCCATTTTTGACTCCGCCACTATTAAGACAACCCTGTCTCCACACCATTTGATGTTCAAAAGCCGCGCCTGGTACATCGTCGGTAAATCCAGCCTGCACAACGAGATACGAACTTTCAAACTCTCCCGAATCGAAACGCTCCAGGTGCTAAGCCAGTTTTTCCCCCGAAAGAAAACCTTCGACATCGAAGATTACCTCTCATCGGCATGGTCGATGATCCCGGAAGGAAAGCTGTATAACGTAAAGCTAAAATTCACCCCCAGGGTCGCTCGAAACGTAAGCGAAGTACAATGGCACAAAAGTCAAAAAATGCAGTTTGAAGAAGATGGGTCGTTAGTAGTAGAGTTTAGAGTTGATGGAATAGGTGAAATTGGATGGTGGGTACTAGGCTACGGAGACCAGGTAGAAGTACTCGCCCCAAAAGCACTTAGGAAAAGGGTTGCAGGGGTCGGAGCGAAAATGGCAAAGATAAATTCGTAGGGGCTCCCCTTGTGGGTGCCCAAGTATAATTCGGTTTACTTAAAGATTACGATGCGGAATTTTAGGTTTTTCATCCTGCGGTATTTTATCCCAATGAATACGACAGTAATCCTTGTGGTTATAGATACTCAAGGTGTTCTCGCAGTCCGGAAACAGGCATTTCCTGCCC
>VRUF01000379.1 GCA_019456245.1 Planctomycetota bacterium
CTTCTCAAATCAGTGAGTTAAAAGTCAGTTGTGGTATACGGCAGGGATCTCCTTCCTTCTGCTGACTGACTTTAGGGTAAAGCGGCTGGCCTTGTTTATCCATACAGGGCCACTGCTGCGCCTTTTGAAAAAGCCTCCAGGATGTTTTCTCAGTTTTCATCCTGGGGGCCCTTTAAAACGAATCGAAAAAAATTATTGGAGGTGTCAAAATGGCATATTTGGTAGGCGGACGGGAAAAAAAATCAGCGGGAAATGCAACTGAGTTGGTTGCGAGGCTTTTTGAGGATTCGCACATAGGACATGGAATTAGGCTATTTAGAATGAAAGACGAAATCGTTGCTGATAATCCTGACCACAACCAGGAAAAGTCTTTCGATTTTCCTGCAGGTAAAACTATGACTGGACTTTACGATGCCTTAATTGCGGCTGCTAAGACCTACTTGGGCGCAACTTAAGCTTTTATAAGGGCGGTTTATGTCAAGACACTGCACGGCTTGTGGTAGCAAAGAGGTAGAGAAGATCAATCAGCTTTTAATCGTGGGAGTGTCTATCCGCGAGATAACGCAACGGTATCGATTGAGCAAAGATGCCATTTTTCGGCATAAGAAGAACCACATCCCAGAATTGCTGGCAAAGGCTGAGAAAGGAGAAATCCTAAAAGCTAATAAAATAATCGAAGAAATTGAGCGTATTTATAACCGGGTAAACAAATTATTCAACGCCTGTGATCGCTACCTGCAGGACCCGGACAATCCAGACCAATATGATCTGGGGCCCAGGGCTGAAGACATAACTGTAATTTATTTTCGATTTGACGAGAATACGGGCAAAATGAAGCGCGACAAAGCGAAACTGTCGCGATTGCTTGAAATGCTCTCAAAGCAGGGGGTGAAGGTCGTAAGCTGGCGGTATCGCCACGCTGACCCCAGGGAACTCATTTTGAAGACGCAAGACCGGCTACAGGCCCAATTGGAGTTATTGAGCAAGCTATCGGGCAGCTTGAGGGAGGCTCCACAGGTTAATGTCACCCAAATCGTAGCGCAGGTGAATAATTATCTCGATGAAGGCGCGAAGGCTCAGCTACGGGAGAAGTTAAAAGAGATTTATGAACAAGGTTGATTTGGAAGTTTTGAAATCCCTGGACCTCGTTACTTTTACCAAAGAAGACCTGGACTTCAAGCCAGACAGAAGCCAGGAGGGAATCCTGAGGTACGATGGCAGGCGGTTGCTTTTAAATTGCTGTCGGCAATATGGTAAAAGTACATTGGCAGCTATGAAATGTGTCCACCGGATCGTTTATTTTCCCAAGTCCTTG
>VRUF01000132.1 GCA_019456245.1 Planctomycetota bacterium
TTAAAGTAATCCACAAGCCCATCCCCCGGCAAATCCGCCAGGTAGTACGGCGTTATCGCAACGATAGCATCCGCACCATATTCCTGCCCCCATCTCGCCTCCTTCTCCGTTTCCGCAAGACTGGCATACCCCGCATGAAACATTATCACACCCGGAAAATATTCCCGCGCCAGCTTCAGCATCATTCTCCGTTCTTCCGGCATAAGCGAAAAGAACTCCCCCGTCGTACCGTTAACCAGAATACGTTTCACACCCTGTTTCGAAAGCATTTCCAGATGCTCGATAAACATTCGCTTATCGATCTCGTTTGATTTACTAAAAGGCGTCGTAACCGGCACAACCAGCCCCGAAAGATCAACCTCCGTTAAATACTCAGCAAGCAGCCCCTCAAAATGCTCGTACAATTCGCTCGACACAGACTCGACAACAACCGAATAATCCTCCCTGCAGTACAGATGCACATCTGCCCACTTCTTACTCTCGGCCCCATACTTCGTAAACTCCCGCAGATTACTCTGCAAAAAAGTTGCGATTGCCTTCTCCCACGTATACCCCCGAACAACAATATCCCGCGAAGTACGCGTCGCAAGCTGCGTCTTATAATCCGAATCGATAAAAACCGAAAGATCGATATCATGCCTAAATTTTTTATAAGTCGATATCTCACCGTCAAGAATATTAAACCGCCGCGGCCGATAAGTTTCCCTGCTGTTCACTTCCCCCGTAACATTGTCGTAGACCGGTTTCTCAAAAGTTTTATTTTCCCGAACCAGCGAAATATGCTCCGCAGCCAGCCCCATCAGATTGGCATCCGGATGAGCACCAAAAATATTCTGGTTACTCCTCTCTGCCCGCGGCGTTTTATAATCGTCTAATCGCAATATCGAAGCATCCCCCCCCAACTCTGCCGCCAATTTCCCTGCAAAAGTACTCTTACCACTCCCACCGGGCCCGCCAATAGCAATCACAACGCAGCCGCCATTACCGGCAAACCGTTCCAAAATCAGCTTACCCAAAACCTCCTCAGCCCGGCACCGCCCACCAGCTTCACCCTTATAAGCAACATGAGTCTTATATTTATGCATAAAAACCAATTCTGATAAACCCGCATAAAAAATGATTGCCAAAGTCAATCATCCGTTTCAATTAGCCCTTGAACCCTGCGTTCAGGGGTTGCGCCATGCAATATCCTAACAATACCAAAAAACCACCAAAACCGCACACCAAAAAACATCAATCATCCGCTTTTTAGCTATTTGTCGTGTGAATTGGCAACTTCCCGGTTAAGATAATGATGGTGGCGATAAAAGCATACAATATTTGTTGTATCCACGAGAATGAAAGGTGTTGTAAATGAAGAGTGTATATAAAGCCGCAGTATTAAGTATTATAACCGTTTTCCTTTCCTCCACCGCCGCCCATGCCGAAGATAACTCGACGGTATTCGAGTCTCTTCGGGCAAAGCCATGGGCCCGGGTATTTACCGATTCCTGCACCGGCAAATGGCAGGACAAATGGTTCCTCGATGGCGATGCGATAAAAGTAACCAACGATACCCACGCCATGACAATAGATACCGCCAATGGATACGCGGTGCTCTGGACGAAGCAATCTTTCCAGGGTGACTTGCGGATTGAATATGACTTTAAGTGTCTCGACGAGAGCCAAAAAGGTGTCAATATCATTTACATCCAGGCCACCGGCGACGGACAGGACGGATGCGTCGAAGATATTACTAAATGGTCCGACCGCCGCACAAAGGCAAAGATGAGCAACTACTTTAACAACATGCACACTTACCATATCAGCTACGCCACGGGCAGCAGGAAGGATTACATTCGAGCGCGCCGCTATCTCCCCTTAAAAGGCGAAAAACTCAAAGGAACTAAACTGAAAAACGAATACACCGACACAAAACTGTTCCAGGATAAGAAATGGATTCACATAACCGTCATCAAGCAGGCCAAAGACCTGTGGATGGAGTTTAAGCATCCGGACAAAACCCTGCTTTGCCATTTTGAAAACGAGGATAAGCCGACCGTAGATAATGGACGTATCGGTTTGCGGATGAAGCCCAAACGCAGGTCACAGTTCAAAAATTTTAAAATAATGACAACCAGTTCTACAACCCCGAACCAGGCGAAGGCCAGGAAGGCACCGAAGCAGCACTCCTGGCAGGATTATACCGGCAAAGCCGGCCCTCGCCTTTGGCGTTGTAATGTCATCAGCCCGGACCCGAAAAACGCTGGTCCAGACGGGGTCAATATCCACGATTTCGATGGTGACGGCCATCTGGATCTATTTGTTAATTACGAACAGGGTTATTACAGCAGGCTTTACTTCAACCCCTCCGGCGATGCGGTCCGCAAGCTGTGGACGGACTTTATAGAATTCAAACACGGCCAATGCGAAGATTCCGGCATAGGCGACCTCGATGATGATGGCGATATCGACTACATCGCAAACGGCGGATGGATTTACTTCAATCCTGGCAAAGCCGACGTGCGTGATTCGTCCAAATGGACGAAGATGACGCTCTTCGATAAACAGCAGCGTGTCCCTACCGTAACAGATGTCGACGGAGATGGATTGAACGATCTTATAGTCGGAGCACACCAGTGGTACAAGCAGCCGAAGACCCAAAAGCATCTCGCCCAAAACTGGGTCAAATATACTATCGGAAAAAATCGCTGGCCCATGAATTGCATCATGACCGATGTCGATAAGGATGGTGCCATTGACATCGTCGTACCCGACCGCGGCATAGCTGTCTGCTGGTATAAAAATCCCGGCAAAGACAAGGTCACCGGCCCATGGCAGCGTAAGTTACTCCACAAACAAGGTGACTACTTGTTCATGGCCGTTGCCGATGTCAATGCCGACAGGATCGATGATTTTATCATCGCTGGCGGTAAGAAGGGCGACTTCGTCGGAAAGCTCATTGTTCTTTTGCGCACCAACAAAACCGGCGATCCAACTTTTACCGAGATATTGATCGATCAGCCCTGCGGAAAAGTCCCCAAGGGTGTCGCGGTGATGGACCTCGATGGCGATCCCGCAAGGAAGGAAATCCTGGTCATACCCAAAAAGGGTGATATATGGATGGCCACATACAAAGGTGACCCAATGCAGCCAAAGAACTGGCAAGCTACCCCGCTGACCACACCAGGCGCACAAACACGAACAAAAATGGACAACGCCTTTCTAGGCGACCTCGACGGCGACGGCGACCTCGATGTCGCAACAACCGAGGAGAACGGAGGCTGGGGAGTAATCTGGTTCGAGAACCCAGAAAAATAGTCTCCCGACCCATCGACCACGTTAACATAGGCTTGAACCAAAAGAGCCGGCAGAGTCATTCTGCCGGCTCTTTTTTGAAGGGCCTAAAACACTACGGGACGTATTACCCCCTTGTTATCTTTTACGCCCGGATAAGAAGAATCGATATTTTCGAATTCTTCTGTTGCACGTTTTAGTTTCTTCTCAGCACTCGTTGCACCTCTAGCGTACTCATTAAGACGCTCACCAGCCTCGTTGAATTGCACATAGAGTCTGTAAAATTCTTCTTCCTGCCGAAGGGTATTGGTTATGCCTGCCTGCCTTTCGAGTGCGCCTGCCAGTTCGATGGTCTGTTCACACAGGATATCTTCCAGTTTCGTCTGGACCGTCGGATTAGCATTTTCGCGGGCCTGGTAAACCGTAGCCGCCGACAACCTGGCTTTTATAACTTCGATCTCGATATTTGCAGAATTTAACTTAAGGTACAATTGCCTCGCCGCTTGCCTGGCATCATCCTTAGCTTTAGAATTATGCACTATATTGCCATCAAGTGAATGGAGCCCCTTGCTCGACTTTTCCTTAAGCGTTTTCTCCAATTCGTCAAACTCCTTACGTTTTTCTGCACAGCGTTTTCTAAGTTCGGGGGCTTTCTTCTCAAATTCCTTTTTCTTTTCCAGAAATTTTTGAACTTCTGCGCCCATATTGTTTTGCCAGCTTTCAATAAAAGCCGCTGCCATTTTTTTTGCATCATCTTCAGTGACTGCAAATAAATGTGTTTTGCGGAGGAGATGCGTTCTTAGTATAGGCTTTCCAAGGATAAGAAAATCTACTTTACAAGCATTTCCCTGTTTAACGAACTCTTTTTGCAAATCTGACATGCTTTGGCCGGAAGGAGTTTTTAATAAAGCATCCGGTTCAAAACAGGAAGGTACAAACAACTGATAGCTTTTGCCCATAAATGCAACATGCGTCGGTTTGATCTTTTTTGACTTGTCGATATTGCTTGTCTCTGTGACGCCTTCATTTCTACCCCCACCGCCATAACTTCGGCCATATCCACCTCGTTGCGAAGAATTGAGTTTGTATCCGCTAGTGGAGTATACGAATTTCAGTTCCGGTTTTGCTTTCGCAGGCTCTTCGCCGAAAGATGCCCCATTGCAGATCAAACAAACCAATACTATTACGATTGTCAGTTTTCTTAGCGTTTCCATTTATTGTCTCCATTACATAAGTGATTTAATTCGTATTTTCGCTTCCATCGCAGCCGACGTATCCGGATACGTTGCCACTATGTGCTTATATAATTTGTTTAAAGTGTCTTTGACTCCGTCGTATTCTCTTAGCAGGTCCGCGGTTGCTAAAAGTCTCACTGCACTTGCGGATTCTGATATTTTTCGCTCAACCTGTTCAGCGGTCATCACATCCCCAGGGCGTTGCAAGGTTTGTTGCATGCTCACAGAAAATATACCGGCAGCTATCAGCAAACCGGCTGCGATTGCCGCGTATTTCCGGTTTATATTCCGTCTGTTTTTCACCGGTACCGAAATTTCAACGCTTTCGATCTCCGCCAGATTCTCCCGCCATATTTCCTGTACGATGTTTAATGACTGCTGTAGGTCTCCGAGATACTTGCGGCAGTTATTACATTTCTTCAGATGTCGCTCAACTATCTGCGATTGTTCTTCGGGCAATTGACCGTCAGAATAATCGACAAGCAGATCGGCAATTTCTTTGCATTCGATTTGTTTCATGGTCTTACACCCCGTTTTGCCAGTTTTTTCGCAAGTACTTCCCGTCCCCGGCTGATACGGTTTCTTACAGCCGACGGAGTTATATTGAGTATCTCACTTATCTCCGATGCGTTCATGTCACAGAAATATCTCAAAACCAGCGTCATCAGCACTTTCCTGTCAAGTTCCAGCAATGTCGTATGAAGCAGAGTTTTTTCTTCGCTGCAAACGGCATTTTCATCCGGGCCCAAAACCCCTTTGCTGCCCCTTCGCTTTCGATCGAGCAGTTCTAACGCCTTTGCCGCAAAACTTTTTCGCCTGCGGTGCTCTGTAATACAGCGGTTAACGGTAACTTTTATCAGCCACCCGAGAGCTTTGCCACGTTCTTTGCACCGGTCGTTATTTTTAAGTGCCTTAATAGAAACGTCCTGCAAAATATCTTCAGCATCCCATGCTCCCATGCCCATACCGGCGATAATGCGTTTCAGACGGTCCTGCTCCTGCAAAAACACTTCCAGCAAGCCAGCTTCTCGCAGGTTATCTTCATCAATATGGCTGTTCGTATCGGGCAATATGGACCTTAACCGAATTTACAAATCTAAAGCAAACACTGATTTCTTAATGTCTATAACTATAACGTGCAACTATACCAAAGTGTCCCGGGAAAAAACAATTTATTTCGTTTTTTCACAGCCATCCCAGGATAACTAAAGACTCCGGGATAACTAAACTCCGGGTTTTTTTGGGGGGAATAGGTGATTTAGCGAGACGTCAGCAATCTTTTCTTATGAATAAATTCACAAGCTCGTTTTGAATTTCGCACAATTAGAATTTCGAATTTGTTTAGGATTTAGATATTAGAATTTAGGATTTGAGCAACGCTCTCTTATGCCTTCACTGTCTTTTTCTTCTTAGCTACTTTTTTCTTTGCCGTTTTCTTTCTGCCGAGAATCTCATCTACTTCTTCCGGCGTCTGTCCATTACTGTTTTGCGTCCATAAGACGGTTGATCGCCTCCTGCAATTCCGCCAGACGTTCCTGATAGATATCACGAGGGCTAATACCGTGCTGCTTACATAAGGCCGCCGCCGTGCCGGTAGCAACGCCCATCTGCCCGCCAATGTTCTGAAGTTTGATGTTCATGGCGGCTACATGCGTCGCGCTGACGCAGCGGCCGGCCATCATCAGATTCTCGATGTTGCGGGAATACAGGCTGCGGAAGGGAACCGTGGCTTCAACGCGGCCGGTAGGAATCTCTTCTTTTAGCCAGCCCAGAGTCGGATCGATCCCTGTCAGCTTCCGCCCGGCCGTTTCCCATTCGGGGCGGTCAGCCCCGCCCAGAAAATCGTATTTCTCCTGGATGTAGTGCAGACAGAAGAACCCGCGCCTTGAGGTGGCTACTGCATCATGGAAGAGGCGAGGTCGCTCCTGATCGTGCTCGTTGATGATGTAGTCACCAATAATGCGTCGGGATTCCCCGCGAGCCATAATGTGCGACACTATCTCCAGCTTCAGGTTGGCATTTTTCTCAGGGTACATCGTCTTGGCGTTGGAGAAGCTTCCGTAGATCGCGCGTAACAGGTGGTCGCGTATCCGTTCGGCTTCCTTGAGGGTATCCAGACCCTGCCCGTATTCCCATCTGTGGTAACTGCCGCGTCCATTCCCCTTGAGTTTGGCGTTATCCTTGGCGATCTCCGTCGCCCAGGGCACTTCGAAGAAGGATTCGGTCTTCGTGGATTTCTCCGTACGAAAGAAAAGAGAGTTACCGTGCGTTCGGCGATCGGGTTTGTTCGGCGCTCTCGACTCGCCGAATTCCTCGTATCCCTCGCGGCCCTGGCGATACTCGGCGCCGGCCCAATAGCCTATCCATCCATCCCCGGTACAGTCGACGAAGAGCGGCGCCGTGAAACGCAACCGCTGACCGGTCACCATGTGCTGGGCATTGACGGCTGTGATGCGGCTGCCCTTTTTCTCAACGCCGTAGGCGTGCATGTTCAGGAATAGTTTCAGATTCTTCTCGGCTTCGAAAGGCTTGTCTTTCCGTAGTTCTTTTTTGACACGCTTGACGAATGGACGCTTTGGCCCCGCTGCTCTGATCCGCAATTCTTTGCTGGAATTGCCGCCCAGAACGGGCCGTTCCTGAATCAGCGCGACGTGAAGACCCAGCTGCGAGGCCGTCATTGCGGTGCAGCATCCTGCAACGCCGCCGCCCACCACAACGAGATCGAATTCACCTGCCGGGGCAGGCGTCATCGCCTGTCCAAGGAGTTTCCGACGCCACGCTGTCATACGGTCCCCGGATTTATTGGGCGGCTGCATCTCCGCATCCGTGGTAAAGAATACGGCGTCACATCTCCCATCAAAGCCCGTCAGATCCTTCAGTGCAATGGAGACTGACCCGGCCTTGACATCAACCGTCCCGCCCATTTGCCAGTTCCAGTCCTGGCTGTTAGCGCCGAACTCGGTAGCCAGTTCGCTTCCGCCGACGACTATTTTGAACCTTCCCGGATGGTGCGAGGGAACCCAGTCCTTCGTTCGGGCCCACACAAAGTACGTGCCGTCATCCGGAAAAGCGACCTCTGTCTTGGCATCAGCCACCGGCTTGCCCAGGCCGTGGGCCAGCAGGTACGGAGATCCCATGTTCTCGATGAACTGAGAATCATGTACCCAGCCGCCGTACTTAGAGAAGCTCTCAGTTTCGACAAGCACTTCGGAGGCAAAAACAGGTGACGCCGCGAGCAGTACCGCCGCAATGAGCCAAATAAGTTCTCGATTCATACTGGTTATATCCTTTCTAGATGTGCTTGCATGTCACTTCTTGCCGAATTCCAAAGCCACTTCGATTATATCATCTTCACGTTTTAATTATAAGGGATAACTAAAGACTCCGCGATTCTTTTTGGTGGAATAGGTAATTTCAGCACTTAACATCGAAGATCCGCCGTAGGCGGGCTT
>VRUF01000133.1:0-4865 GCA_019456245.1 Planctomycetota bacterium
GAGGTTTGGAGGGCGAGGTCGTCTTTGAGGATGGTTGAATTGCCGGCGGTATCTGTAAATTCAATTTTTACAGTACATGCATTCTCTATCGTAACTGATTTTTCGCTGGCATAAAAATCCTTGTCGGACATGTGTGCGACGCGAGCTTTGGAGCCGGTCGCCGGCCATGGTTTCATCATTTTGTGCGGATGCTTTTGGGCGAATTTCTTTACAGAAGCGGCTGGTCTGCGGTCGGAGTTGCCCTCGCGCAAAACAGGGTTTACCGCCGAGCCTAGTACTTTGGCAAATCTGGTCTGGAGCAGTTTTTCGGCGTCGTTTTTTGGCTCTTCGGGATAGTCCGGAATATCATATCCCTTTTCCTGCAGCTCGCTGATGGCAGCTTGAAGCTGGGGGATAGAGGCGCTGATGTTGGGCAGCTTGATGATGTTGGCATGTTCTGTCTTGGCTAACTGACCTAGCTGAGTTAAAGCGTCTTCGACCTTTTGGGCTTCGGTGAGATTTTCGGGGAAGTTTGCAATGATCCTGCCGGCGAGGGAGATGTCTTTGGTTTCAACGTCGATGTCGCAAGCCTTTGCATAGGCCTTTACGATCGGTAGTAATGAATATGTCGCCAAAGCCGGAGCTTCGTCAATTTTTGTCCAGATAATGTTTTGCTTTGCCATGTTTTTTCCTTTTTTCCGGATAACCATCCAGAGTAGCTTTCGCAAGCGATTAGTACAGAAGTTACGCAATTTGCCGAGCGCGTAAAAAAAACGTAATCCCTTACTCGTCAAGAACTTACGTTTAATAGCGGAAGGTATTATATTGCAATTATCAGGTCAGTATATCTGCGTATTAACCTTATAGCAAGCTAAAAATGAGATTGACTTATCCGGTAACGAGACGTTATACTTCTAGCTGCTCGCTTTGGATTCGGTTTTGCCGAGATGTGTTTTGATGGAGATTATAATGAAACAAAGGCGATTAATCACGATTTTGATTGTTTTTTTCTTCCTGCTTATTACGCTTATTTTTTTCGGTGGTAACTACCTTATTAATAAAGGCGGATGGGGTATTTTCCCAACACCTTTAGAACGCCAGCAAACGCGGGATAGAATATGTCGCTTCGTTGAAGATTTACAATTAGGCCTGTCGAAAAATCAGGTTGAAGAGATTGTGAATAAGCATGATTTACCAGATATCTCTGTATCTCACGAAAAATCGGAGATTCGACTGCGAACTCCCATCGAATGGGGAGCACAAAATTGGGTTGTTTATCTGATATTTGAAAACGATCTTTTGTCTGAAATCAAAATAAGAACCGAAGACAGCCGTTCTCATAAACCAAAGGAAGCTCCACCTGACATTGTGTATTCACAAGAGTGACTGAAACGGGATCTGGTTTCATTTTGGTTATCATGGGACTGTTGCTTATTCGGGGGCATTGACAATCGTTTTGATGGCGGATAGAATGGGGGTGTTCAACACTGTAAGAATTCCTTTTACGATACGAGAGTTCTATGGCTTTGATTAGTCTTCGTGATATTAGTATGAGTTTTGGAGATCGTCCTGTTCTTGATGGGGTTGATCTGCAGATCGAAGCCGGGGAGAGGCTATGCTTGCTTGGGCTTAATGGGTCTGGTAAGACTACGCTCATGAAGATTATTGCCGGTGAGATGGAAGCATTGGGCGGGGAAATTCAGCGCTCACAGGGGTTGGTTGCTTCTATGCTTGATCAGAAGGTTCCAGATTCTGTCTTTGGGACTGTTTTTTCTGTTATTTCGTCCGGCGCGGGAAAAAAAGGACAGTTGGTTCAGGAATATCATAAGCTTGCCGGGGCCCTTGCCGATTCCGCCGATGATGATCTGCTGCGGAAGCTTGATAATGTTCAGCATCGATTAGAAGCTGAGAACGCGTGGGATCTGCATAATCAGGCGGAAAAACTTATTAGCGATCTTGGGCTTGATGGGGAGGCGGAATTTAGTACTTTGTCGGCTGGGCTTAAGAGACGGACGCTGCTTGGGCGGGCACTTGTTGTGGAACCTGATCTCTTGATGCTGGACGAGCCTACTAACCATCTGGATATCGAATCTATTGCGTTTCTTGAGAATTTTTTGCTGAACTATGGGGTGACGCTGCTTTTTGTTACGCATGACCGGACGTTTCTTCGGAAACTTTCGACGCGGATCATTACTATAGATAACGGTCAACTTTCAAGCTGGGGGTGCGATTATGATACGTATCTTAAACGAAAAGATATTCAGATGCAGGCGATGGCGAAAGAACATGGGCAGTTCGATAAGAAACTTTCGAGCGAAGAGGCGTGGATACGGAAAGGTATAAAGGCCAGGCGAACGAGGAACGAGGGGAGAGTGCGGGCGCTGGAGAAGATGCGCGAGATGCGGAAGCAAAGACGAAGTGCGACGGGGAAGGTGAGATTTGCGGTGCAGGATACGCAGCTTTCAGGGCGGTTAGTGATCGAGGCTAAGAACGTGTGTTTTAGTTATGGGCCGGAATCCGGCGAAGAAAATGTTATAAGCGATTTTTCCAGTACTATCTTTCGTGGAGATAAGATAGGAATCATCGGGCCGAACGGCTGTGGTAAATCTACTTTGCTGGGGGCTCTTCTTAAAAAACTTAAGCCGCAACACGGCAGCGTTCGGCATGGGACGAAGCTGGAGATTGCTTATTATGATCAGCTTGGTATGCAACTGGATGAGGATAAAACCGTTTGGGAAAACGTTGGGGAAGACTATAATACTATAGTCTTTAACGGTGAGAGTATGCATGTGCTTGGGTATTTGCAGAATTTTCTTTTTACTCCGGAAAAAGCGAAAAGCAGATTGTCGAATCTTTCAGGTGGGGAGAGGAATCGTGTGCTGCTTGCAAAGCTGTTCAGTAAACCGGCGAATCTGCTTGTTCTGGATGAGCCTACTAACGACCTCGATATCGAAACGCTTGAACTTCTGGAAGAAATTCTTGTTTCGTATAAGGGTTCGGTGCTGATGGTAAGCCATGACCGGTCGTTTCTTAACAACATAACGACGAGTATCATTGCATTTGAGGATGGCGGGTTGCTCAGGGAGTATACCGGCGGATATGACGATTATTTGAGGCAGAAAGAACCTGTGGGGCGTGCGGTGAAGAAGGAAAAGCCTGCGGGCAAACCTAAAGCGGCAGGAAAAAAGAAGCTAAGCTATAAGGAAAAACGTGAACTGGAGGGGCTTGTTGTTCGGCTTGAGGAGCTTGAAAGAGAACAGAAACAACTGCATGAAACGATGGCTGATCCGGTGTTTTATAAACAGGAGAGTGGGCATATCGCGGCGACTGTTGCCAAAGCCGAAGCGGTAGACAAAGAGCTTGACCAGGCTTTCCAGCGATGGGAGGAACTGGAAGAACTTAACTGCTGAATAGCCAACACTCAACACGGAATATCCAATGATGAAGGGGGCGGCGGTTAGAACGTGTCTGTTTTTATTGCGTCGAGCTCTATCTCGAAGAGCAGGTCGTCTCTGCATACGTCTGAATGCGACAAGGCAAAGGGCATACGCGGCAGGTGGTTGTCTTTGCAATACTTTTTGAACAAGTTGGCATTTGTAATGTCCTTGAAGTATGCAATTGCGCGAACGGTGTCGGACCAATCCATCTTTCTTGATTTTAAAATCGCATCCGTAACTTCCATCGTCAATGCTATCTGTTTTTCAACGTCATCTACGTAAACGGTCTCTCCGCCCGGTTCTATGCTGGCGGTGCCGGATATGTAAAGCGTTCGATGGTCGGGCAATGCGACTTCAACGGCTCTGCTGAATGAACTTTTGTAATCCAATGCGGGACACTGCAAAGGAGATGGAATAGCTTCGATCTTAACACGATCGGTCTTTGGTTTTACGGCAAAGAGATCTGTTACAAGTGCGGCGCCGGCAGGATTGGCTACACCGATACCGGTACTTGCCGGGATCACCCTGCCGAAGATACCATGTTCTTCGAAGAAATTATTCCTGACCTCGTTGAAATCATCGTACCATGTGAGAAGGTTATTTAGATACATCCATGTGCGAACAACATTTGTAAAATCCATGTCAACAGTTGCCAGGATGTCTACCATCGTATCGAAGACCTGCCGCGTCTGAACCTTGTTGGAAGCATCGATGTTTTCGGGTTTGAGATCTCCGATGCGGCAATAACGGGCGTCATCGTCCTCCAAAAGAGCTCCTACAACCTTGCCTTTGTAAATCAGCGGTTTGTAACAAGAACCGGTGACCGCATAAGCCTGAGTCGCGGTAAGATCTTCGCCGGAACAACCATCGCCTTCGATCCATGTAACAGGCCATTTGATGGAGCCGCAGGAACGTATAATCGCATCCGTTCCTTGGTCATAAAACTTGCAGCCTCCAAAGACGTATTGCTCGAAAATCTTTGCGTTATGCTCTTTAGCAAAATCTCCAAGCTTCTTAAATATGCGGTAGGGATTGCCCGGATCATCCACGTAAGCCGTTATGTAATATTTTGTGCAGCACGACCTTGTGAGAGCGACAACGTCCATGTTTTCCAGCTCGAACCTCTTTATCGAGGCAGATTCATTAACACTTTGACCCATTGAATAATCCTTTTTTATTTCTTGTACTATAGGGACATAACATATTCAACAAGCAAGTCGATCTCTTTTTCGCTCAGATTGCTTGTTTGTCCGTGCTTGTCATCTTTGTTGAACTCAGTAACTACGTCTTTCATTGTCGCAGCTCTTCCGTCATGCAGATATGGAGCCGTCCTCCATGCTTCAATAAGTATCGGCGTATCAAACTTGATGCCCTCCTGCCTTCCTATTCCGGTACCGACGTCGTACTTATTCATGTCAGTAAACATTGGTTCCGCATGACAGTTAAGGC
>VRUF01000133.1:4875-7800 GCA_019456245.1 Planctomycetota bacterium
AGGCAGCCGGCGGCGGCAAAAATTTTCTTTCCCTTTTTCGCTGCTTTGCTTAAGACAGGCTTGCCTTTTTTGTTTACAAGACGCGGTCCGGGCATTGGCTTGAGTGATTTTAGGTACTCATCTATCGCAACGGCATCTGCTTCGGGGCGGACAGCAAACTGGATAAATCGGATACCTGCCCGCACTGCGACCTCGGCATTTTCGCGGATGCCGGTTATCATCGTAGGCGGTGTTTTATGTGACAATAGCAGGCTCTTAGTATTTTTGGGATTTCCCATACCATCGTTTAAGAGATCCCAGTTAAGGGCATCGGGCCTTGCGTCATCTGGATGGCAGGTCGCGCAACTTAACCATTTTTGGAAACAAAGAGAGGCATCATAAAAGAACATCTCTCCCTTGCGTACATCATCCATCTCGACTTTTGGTCCCAGGGCAATGGACATTGCATTTGGACGAATGTCCGGGCTGATGTCAACTACACCGATACTGTCGGTGAAATACTCGCAAACGTAGGCTTTAGTCCCGATGATGGTAAGGTTCCGCGGGCCGTTTCCTGTAAGTTTTATTCGCCTTCGTATACCAACAAGAAACGAAAGGTCATTGGGTATATCTTCAAGTGAGGACGAGACATCCGAAACCTTTTCTCCCTTTGCAACCATGTCTATTTTTTCATGCATCGCAACTCTGTCTATCACGCTTATCTCGTGTGTTCCGGAATGTGCAACGCATATGTATTTCCCGTCATCGGTGCATTCAAGCCCCCATGGGTTTGCTGCTCCTAAGTCAACATCGTCGAGCAGGACGGTAGTGAGCCTGGTGTTATCTGCTGTATTGACGATGGTCATGGCATTAGTACTCATCCAACCTCGTTCAAGCTGGGTCGTAGGCAACTGGTAACGTGCCAGGATATGCGAAACGTATACGTATTTACCGTCCGGCGATACGATAATTCCTCTCAGATCGATGGAACCGTTTGGCAGTGTGACGGTTGCGATGGTCTTTTTTTCGGTAGTGTCAATTACAGTTACCGCAGCGGCTGCAAAATCCCCGTCGACCCTTCCTGCCGGGAGGAAATTAGCAACGAAAAGTTTTTTGCCATCCTGTGTTATAGCGGCCGCAACCGGTTCGCGTACTACGGGCATCTCAGCGATAATTTTTGTTGTGGCCAGGTCGATGGCGATAACATTATCGTGGAATCGTTTGCAAACATAGAGCGTTTTTCCATCGTTGCTGACAACCGGAGCTATCGGTGTGTGTCCTGTGCGAATGCTGGATTCGATTTTACCTTTTTTGATATCGACAATATGTATTATGCCGTCAAATGCCCCGGCAGCGGCGTAAAGTTTTTTTCCGTCCGGAGAAATTGCCAAACCGTTCATCTCTGCGCCGATGGGAACGGTCATCGTGACCTTGCCGGAATCAATGTCGACATAGGCGATTGCCTGGGCAGTAACCTGTGCGACATATAGGGTTTTGCCGTCGTCTGCGGCGATAACCGAAAGAGGTGACAGGTATTTTGAGGCAGGTGCAGGTGCCTGCGGCGGTGTGGTTTTTTCACATGAAGATGCCGCAATCGCCACAAGTGCCACTGCTATGATTGCTGCCAGATTTTTTGTCATAATTAATTTCCCTACCACTGTGTTTAATACTAAATTCAGGCTGACAAACTTATAAACCGGCAATTTTACCATAAATTAGTTTCTTGTCTACCTCTTTATAGTGCGGATTCAGGCTTTTTTCGCCGCATCCGTTCCGCAAACGCAGTAATTGACGCTTAAAGGCATTGAATTATTTCGTATGTATTCTAGATTGTTACCGATCTTCTTCTTTTATCGGTGGCAAAAGGCTTGCGGCCTGTTCGTATGTCGAATCGGGCCTGAAATTGGGGTGATCCTTATACTTGAGGTTTTTTCTTCCGTAGTAAGATCCGTAGTACTGTCCGTTGGCGTCTACCCATGTGGTGAGCCTGACCATTTCTTGCTTCGAAAGCTTTATCTTTTTATGCTTTTTTGCGAGTTTGTCGGCAATTTCGGCCATTTTCGGATTTTTTAGCTTAACCTTATCGGGATTTAGCATTGCGACAAGTACGCTTGCGTGCGAGCCGAGGGATTTTGTGGGCAGGTAATGTACATTGCCGGTCTTTGGATGGTTCTCTCCTATCGTAGGCCCGACCAGGTCAAAACTCCTGCGTCCCGTTCCTTTTCTTCTTTCGGGGATGAGGTTTTCGTATGACTTATTGAAAAGCGTTGTCATCCGGCCGGAAAGATTTAAGCCTGCTTTGGGTTTTTCGCCGGTGTGACATTTGACACAGTGTTTGTCGAGTATGGGCTGAACGTCTCGCGCGTAATCAAGGGTTCTTGTTCCAGTTTTTTCGCCCGGCTGGGGACCGGGTTTGTCGGGGGCGTGCTTTAGGGCCTCCACCATTTTCTTTCTTCCGATCGGCGCATCCTTGGGGGTTTCGTGACAACCAATACATGTGCGTGTTTCGCCGGGGAGATAATTGACAAAAGTTCTCTCTCGCTGAACCTCCATGTAATTTTCATCTAGAGCCTGGAAGAAAATATTTCGGTCGGCAGGGACTACGAAATGTGCGGAACCATCTTTGTAAACAGGTACTATGCCATGCTGAACACGAAGGCCCAGATTTGTGTCTTTTGAAATGCAGGCGTGCTGCTGGTCGTAAACGTCTCCGTCCCAGAAACGCCTTGCACCCCACGGACGTGGAATCTGTTCGTTGACGCGGATGTACTTTATCGAACCTGGCTCGACGTCCTCCATGCCGTGGTAGATGTCAAAGACGATCAGCGTCGCGAGATTCTTATCAGCCATCTGCTTATCAATGACAGTAGTCGGAACCGGCGGAACGGGACGGGACTTTAGGGGAATCGGGTGCCAGCATGATGTTTCCGGGTCATTATATATCGG
>VRUF01000380.1 GCA_019456245.1 Planctomycetota bacterium
TCACAAATATCTTCTATCTCAAGTTCCGCAACAACCTCACTGGCAACCTCGCGCGGATTCCGTTTCATCTTTTTCGCAAGCCCCATCACCCCGTTAGCCTGATAGTCCCCAAACTTAGCATCGCCGGCAACCCGAACAAGCCCATTACACCCACTCTCCCCAGAAACCGCCTCCATCGCCTTGCTGATACGATCTTCCAGTATATCCAAAACAAGTTTCATAAAATTACCTCGGCCAAATGGCCGAATCCTTCATTAATCATTAGACATTAATCATTAATCATTTCCAAGATCGCCTCCGGCGATCTCGATGATCTCTGCATCACCCCAAAGCGTCTCCAGTTCGTAGTACTCGCGATACTCATCGTCAAAGATATGCACAACAACATCGACAAAATCCACCAGCACCCACTTGCCCTGCTCATACCCTGCCAATCCAAAACGCTGGATTTTATTCTCTCTGCCAAATTCCATGATCTTGTCGCAGACTGTCCGACCCTGACGACCACTCGTACATGTGGCTATCACAAAGAAATCCGTCGCCGGGCTCTTACCCCGCAAATCAACCACCATAACGTCCCGGCAATTAAGTTCCAAAGCGATCCGCCCAGCCGCAAGGGCAAAATCCTTACTCTCAATATTTTTCAAATCAGCCAACTTAACCTCTCTAATCAATAACAAAAGGGGCGCCCTTATTTGGACGCCCCTATACAGTACACAAAATATGTATTTCAGTCAATCAATAATGCCGATTGCCCGTTACTTGTTGCTCATTCCGAGGAAATCGGAGATCATCGGACCAAATTTAACTATTACGCCTGAGAACACGACGCTAACCATCGTCATAAGCTTGATAAGGATGTTCAGGCTCGGACCGGACGTATCTTTGAACGGATCGCCAACGGTATCGCCGACAACAGCAGCCTTATGAGCTTCAGAACCTTTACCGCCGTGAGCACCGTTTTCGATGTACTTTTTGGCATTATCCCACGCCCCGCCTGCATTGTTCAGCGTAATCGCCAGAACAAAACCGGAGGTCAGACCACCGACCAGAAGACCCATCACACCGGCAACATCAAGAAGAAGGCCCGTCGCGACAGGAACTATGATCGCAAGTGCAGAAGGAAGAATCATTTCCTTCTGAGCACCGCTTGTTGAGATTGAAACGCACTCTGCATAGTCAGGTTTGCCCGTACCTTCCAGAATACCCGGGATCTCCCTGAACTGACGCCGAACTTCGGTAACCATCGCACCAGC
>VRUF01000134.1 GCA_019456245.1 Planctomycetota bacterium
AGCGGTCCGGCTTGCGCGGCTGGCACGAGCGGCGAGCGGGATCAACTGGCTGAAGCTGGAAGTGACGCCGGATCCGTACTACCTCCTGCCGGATGGGACGGAAACTCTAAAAGCAGCGGAAATACTGGTCAAGGAGGGCTTTGTCGTGCTTCCGTATATAAATGCGGATGCGATACTGGCGAAAAAGCTGCAGGATGTGGGGACGGCGACGGTGATGCCGCTTGCCAGTCCCATCGGGTCGAACCAGGGGCTGAAGACTCGGGCCTCTCTCGAGATTATTATCGAACAGGCGACGGTGCCGGTCGTTGTCGATGCGGGGTTGGGCCTTCCTTCACATGCAGCCGAAGCGATGGAGATGGGGGCTGACGCGGTTTTGGTAAACACCGCGATCGCTACCGCTGAGGACCCGATCGGGATGGCTGAGGCTTTTAAGCTGGCTGTGATTGCAGGGCGAAAAGCGTATCTTGCCGGGAAAGCACCTGAGCAAACCAAAGCACAGGCATCGAGCCCTCTTACCGGTTTTCTTAGAAATGAATCATGAAGTTTTAGGGTGGCTACTTGTTAGATATTGCAACAATTCTTTCGGAAAATCAACTCGATGGCGACAGCGGGCGATGGGATGACATTATACATTCCGTAAGTGCGACCGATGTTGAGAGACAGCTTGACTGTGCGCCGGGTAAGTATTCTGCGCAAAGACTTGCTGTGCTGATCTCGCCTGCCGCTTCGAATTATCTGGAAATTATGGCGCAGCAGGCGCATGACTTGACCAAACAGCGTTTCGGCAGAACGATTCAACTTTACGCACCTCTCTACCTGTCGAACCATTGCGTTAACCGATGTCTCTACTGCGGATACAATACCGATGGTGATTTTGAAAGGACGCGGCTTTCTATCGAAGAGGCACTTTCAGATGCACAGATCATCGCCGAAGAGGGTTTCCGGCATATTCTTCTGGTAAGCGGCGAAGATACGAAGTATGTAAGTGTGGAGTATCTCGCTGAGCTGGCCGGTGAGCTTAGGAAAACTTTTAGCTCGATCTCCATCGAGATATATCCTATGGATACGGATGGGTACAAAGCCCTGTTCGATGCGGGGATCGACGGGATAACGCTTTACCAGGAAACGTACAACCGCCGGCACTATGAGCATTACCATGCGGCTGGGCCAAAACGCGATTATGATTTCAGGATACGGACACATGACCGCGCGGCGACGGCTGGTATGAGAAGGCTTGGGATAGGGACGCTGCTGGGGCTTTGTGATTGGCGGCAGGATACGATGGCGATGGCCGAACATGCGGCGTACCTGATGAAAAAATACTGGCGGTCGCAGGTGTCTTTTTCTTTTCCGAGGCTAAGACCGGCGCTGAACGTAGCGGATAACTTTGAGCATCTTGTTTCGGATACGGAGATGGTGCAGATGATGCTGGCGCTTAGGCTTTGTTTTGCAGATGCCGGGATTGTACTGTCGACAAGGGAACGAGCAGATTTCCGCGACAATCTCTTAAAGCTTGCCGTAACGAGGTTAAGTGCGGGCAGCAAAACAAATCCGGGGGGGTATTCCGGCAAAAGCGATTCCGCCGAGCAGTTTCAGATCGACGACGACAGAACGCCGGAGCAAATGGCGGGAGTGATAAAAAATGCCGGCATGGAAGCAGTATGGAAAGACTGGGACGCAAGCTTCGCTGCGAAGTGAAAAAAGAAACCGCGGATTTCGCGGATTACGCGGATTTTTAAAAATGAGTGGCAGGTGAATTTCTTTTGAGAGCATCAGAAAAAAAGGAGATTGTGAATGTATTCTCCTGGAATAGATTCCTGTAACTCCTATAAAACCAGATGTGCCAACGATTATTTTTAATTATTCCAAAAAACCTGTTTTTGCTGTAACATTTCCCACATATATGCGTCTGTAATACTGCGAACAACATTTTTTCGTATTTTGAAAGGGCTAGTTTTGAAAGGAACAGTCATAGAAATCACAAGCGGGCGAGACTATGAGAAAATTTTAGTTTTCACAACATAGGCAAAATTTAGGAGATTTTAATGTCAAAATCAAAAACCAAATTCGCTGTAGTTTCAATTATTCTGACAATTATTCTCTTTGCAGTGATATTTGTTGTTTATAAAAAGAACGACAAAACCTTATTGGCCATAACAGATCGGGAAGTCCGTGAACCCTCCGAGTCCAATTTCTCATCTGCTCCATCGGAACGCACATTTAACCTCCCGCGGAATCTTGACGACATATATGCTATAGAAGGTGCTGGAGAATATGGCAAATCCCAATTGTCTAAAACAAAGGTGACAGGGTTTTGCAGTTCTCCTACTTACAACTACCTGCCTGCTCCACCGGAACGTATATTTAATTTCCCGCGGAATATTGGCAAATTATATATTCACAAAGCTCCAGGTATGTCAGGATTTGGCAACGCCTCTTGGGAGTATTTTGGCGACGCAAACGGGAACGTTACACTGCCTAAGGGTTGTTTTGCTTTTTTAGAATTACGGGACCCCAGTTTTATTTCAAAACTTAAGCCAAATTTAATTCAAGTATTGGACCTGTCTGCCGACGTTGAAATCCCGTTTGAATTGTACACCAATAATCAGAAAAAAAAGATTGTTCATATTACTCAGGAGCAAATCAAGTCAATTGAAAACTTGCAGGGCCTTTACCAGTTAATTCTTCATAATACTACAATTACCGATGAAATGTTAATTAGTATTGCAAAGATAAAAAGCTTACGGGAAATCAATCTATGGAACACTCAAATTACTGACAAAGGATTAAAAATAATTGGCACGATGAAATCGCTTGAGGGATTGCAGATAGGAGCTACAAATATATCGGATGAAGGTTTAAAATTTATCTCAGGTTTAAAAAATCTAAGGCTTTTAAGCCTAACAACGAGCAATAGAATAAAGGGCAGTCAAACTGCCACTGCTTACTCTGTTAGCAACCCCAATATTACAGACAAGAGCATTGAGTGCATAAAGGATTTGTACATGCTCAAATTTCTTGATATTTCAAACACAAATGTTACGGACAGCGTTGTTGATTCTCTAAGCCAAATGAAACAACTTGAAAGGTTAACGATAACGAATACAAAGATAACTAAATCGGGAGTATCAAGGCTAACAAAAGAATTGAGAGATTGCCACATCATCACAAAATAATTTTGGCGTGATTATTTTGTCGATCTTCTAACTGCTCTGAAGCCTGAGATTATTGTTGAGGCCAGCATTAGCAAGTACAACTGTATTTTGAACCAGTCTCCCCACTCCCCTTCTACGTAGGCCCATCCCATTAGTATTGCTCCAAGGGTGAATGACTGTAGGAACATTTTTAGCTTGCCGGAAACAGTTGCGGCGAAATTTACTCCTTTCGCCTCGGCGATGTGGCGGATTATTGTTACCAGCAATTCCCTGGCAATGATGATGACGACCGCTGACCAGCGAAGTATGTTCATTATATGCAACGGGATTTGCAATTGGTACATCTGTGGCTGGCCGACTATTGCGAAACATAAGAATGCGCCGCAGACGAGGAATTTGTCGGCGAGAGGGTCTACAATGCGGCCGAATTTGCTTGTGACGTTAAAGGCGCGGGCGATCTTGCCGTCGACGATGTCGGTAACGCCGGTTACGACAAACAGAATAAAAGTGACCAGAAGGAAATTTGAGGGGTGCTCTTCGCCGAGTTTGGGGGTATAGAGGATCATGCCGAGAAATATCACCGTAAGGACCAGACGCCCTACCGTCAGGGCGTTGGGCACGTGCCGTATTATTCCCTTACCTTCTTTAGCCACGCTGTCTGCCTTTCAGGAAAATTCAAATCTCTAATTTGAAGTCTATCGGAATCTGAGCAGAATTCAACCACAAAATTCAACAATCTGCGAAGTTACGGTCAAAATCCGTCGACAACGGCTTAGAATCCCGCTATATCCAGCAAAACGTAATCGTAGGGTCTGGCGTTTGGGAACTGAATGGCAAGAGTGTCAATCCTGCCGGGCTGATAAGATTTTTCGCTGTCGGTGGTACTAAAGGAATTTACTGTTTTCGAAATAATCTCCTATGTTAAAAGTCTATTCCAATTATTACGGGCACCCCTTATTATTTATATTCACAGACCAGATCGTAGTCTGAGGCGGCGATTACTTTTACTTTTACGAAATCGCCGGCGTTGGCTTTGCATCCTTTTATATGGCAGATGCTGTCTATGTGGGGTGCCTGTCCGTAATATCTGCCTGTTGCTTCGTCGCCGGGCCCTGCCTCATCAATCAGGCATGTTAACTCTTTGCCTGTGAGGGCGTCTATCTTTTCAAATGCTATCTCCTGTTGGGTACGCATGATCGTGTCGGCACGTTCGTTCCTTATTTCTTCTGGAATTTGGTCGGGCAGTTCTGCCGCTGGTGTTCCTTCTTCGGCGAAGAATGGGAAACATCCCAGCGCGTCGAATTTTGCCCATTTTATAAAATCGAGAAGTTCGGCGAACTGGGCGTCGGTTTCGCCCGGGAAACCTGCGATAACCGTTGTTCGAAGAACAATGTCGGGCATTGCGGCGCGGAGTTTTTCTATAAGCTGCATCGTTGTCTCTTTGCGGTCGGTGCGACGCATTGCCTTTAGGATGTCATTATTGATGTGCTGGATCGGCATATCGACGTAGTTTACGATTCTTTCGCTTTGTGCAATCGTTTCGATAAGTTCATCGTCAACACCGGCTGGGTATAGATACATCAAACGTATCCAATCGAGGCCGCCAATCTTCTCCATTTTCTTTAGCAATTCGCAAAGGGCGTTTTTTCTCCCCAGGTCACGGCCGTAATAGTTGCTGTCCTGGGCGATGATGCTAAGTTCCACCGCACCGTTGGCGACGAGTTCTTCGGCTTCGGCGAGGACCATGTCTTCGGGTTTGCTGCGAAAGCGTCCGCGTATCGCCGGTATGGTGCAGAATGAACAATGCCTGTCGCAGCCTTCGCTTATTCGCAAATATGCCCAATGCGCCGGTGTTATCAAGAACCTGCCGCGGTCATCGGCTACGTGAGAATCTACATCACTGACATACACCTCCATACCGCCCTGCCGCCTGGACTTTTTTAGCGTCTTTCGAATTATCGCGGCGATATTATCGCGTTCGGCGAGTCCGACGACAGCATCTATGCCTTTCATGCTTGCCAACTGATCGCCCATCCGCTGGGAAAGACAGCCGGCAACGATGACTTTGCGGACACTGCCCTTTTGCTTTTGCTCAATAGCCTGTGCGATGGCACCGAGAGCCTCTTCTTTGGCTGGGGCGATGAATCCGCAAGTGTTGATGACGACAACATCGGCATTGTCGACATCGGGGGATATGACAAAGCCTGCGCCTCCGATGCCAGCGAGCATTCTTTCGCTGTCAACTATGTTCTTGGGACAGCCCAGTGCCACGAATCCAACGGTGACGACCTTTTGTTGTTTTCCTTTCATACCGGAGACAATACCATAAACACCGTGTTTAGTCTAAATATTTCATATTTGCCGGTGGCTGCCTTTAAAAAAACTCTGCTGTAAATATTTTGTAAGTTACGCTGAAATAAGGACTTACGACAAAACTGCTGTTCAGAGCTTGAATTTCGACCCGATTTCTGTTATAATAAGAGCATCAGGGATGACTCAGGCTTCGAGAGTAAGGGTAGATGAGAAAGAACTTTAGGTAGGGAGTAAGCTATGGATAAGTTTTACATGAAAGTGTGGCTTCCGTTTTTTGAAACCAAGAAGAGGATCCTCGTTCTGGCAATTGCCAGCTACATCGCACTTTGCTAGTAGACGATAGTTTACAATTTACGAGCCGGCCTTCGGGTCGGCTTTTTTTATGCCCGGACAAAATTGCTTTCTCGCAATAATATTTATATTTGACATCCCTTGTAAAAAGTAATAACCTAGTATCGGTATTTGGATTTAACTTGAAAGCACTATAATACGGAGAGAAAAATGATAGTCGTAACCGGTGGAGCAGGTTTTATAGGCTCGGCAATAGTGGCAGGCCTTAATGCAAGAGGTATCAGCGATATCGTTATTGTCGACTTCCTCGAAAACGATCAGAAATGGAAGAATCTGCGGAATCTGTGCTATGCGGACTACATCGAGGCAGATGAGTTTTACGAAATGCTTGCTACAGAACATATCGACTGGCCAATCGAGACCATAATCCACATGGGAGCCTGTTCGGACACTACCGAAACCGATGCCTCATACCTCGTAAAAAACAACTATGAATGCTCAAAAATGCTTGCCTGCTGGGCTGCGGAAAAAAACGTGCGTTTCATCTATGCGTCAAGCGCGGCGACGTACGGCGATGGCGAAAAAGGATTTGCAGACGACGAGAAAAAACTCGAAGAACTTTTGCCGCTGAACATGTACGGTTACTCCAAGCAGATGTTCGATCTGTGGACAAAAAAAACGGGTCTGATCGACAGCATCGCGGGGCTGAAATATTTCAACGTCTTCGGACCCAACGAATACCACAAAGGCAAAATGAGAAGCTTCGTAATAAAAGCCTTCCAGCAGATCGGGGAATCCGGCGAAGTTAAACTCTTTAAATCTCATCATCCCGATTACGCCGATGGCGAGCAGTTGAGGGACTTCCTGTACATTAAAGACTGCGTCGACATGACCCTGTTCTTTTTGGATAATCCAGACGTTAACGGAATATTCAACATCGGAACGGGCAAAGCGAAATCATGGAACGACCTGGTAAACGCCGTATTCTGCGCGATGGACAAAAAGCCAAACATCGAATACATACCAATGCCCGAAGAACTCCAGGGCAAATACCAGTACTTTACACAAGCCGACATTACAAAACTTCAAAACGCAGGATACGACAAAGAGCAAACCACGCTTGAAGAAGCGATAAAGGACTACGTACAAAACTACCTGCAAAATGACGAATACCTGTCAGGAAAATAATGCCGTTTCCAGTCTATCACATGGGAGTCAATGGTTTTTTTGGGCTGGGGTTTCGCAAGTGGGTTGACCCGGCTGTGATCGTCCTTGCCAATATTGTTGTTGATCTGGAAGTTTTGTTTGCACCAGGCTGGCCGCATTCTCACCGCTACTGGCATTTTCATACGTTCCTTGTCGGCGGTTTTGTCGGTGCATTATTCGGACTGGTGTGCTGGCTTTTTAAGGGCCTCTTTAATCGATCGATGAGGCTAATACGCATACCTTACGAGGCCAGGTTATGGAAAATGGTTTTCGCAGGCGTTTTGGGAATTTGGCTTCATGTGATCATCGACGGTTTTTATCATTGGGACGTTCAGCCGTTCTGGCCCTACAAAAAAAATGTTCTCCGGCAGTTAAGCCACGGCATCCGGCAAGATGTATGGCAGGATAGGATAGAAGTTATATGCCTGGTATTTACAGTCGCTGCCATACTGCTTTACGTACGTGCCGTCATCGTGTTTAACCGAAAAAAGGCCAAAACTGCCCCAAGCGGCGATAATTCCACGCATAATTGATCAAAATCTACCCCCTTGCCCTCAGCACCTGCTTCGGGTATAATCTGCATCATAAATAATCCGGATTTATGCAGGAATAATACCCTTCAGGGTAGTAGATTGACGCGAGTAAGATTGTAAGTTGGCGTTCTAAAGGCACAAAGTCGCGGATAAAAGGGAAATTTCAATTGAGAACACCATAAAATGACCGAACCAA
>VRUF01000010.1:0-374 GCA_019456245.1 Planctomycetota bacterium
GTATATGCAGGAACTACCCAGGAAAAGCAATTTCTTGACACCCGATACATGGGCGACGTGAATAGAATTGGCACTGATCATCAAATTTTCATAGATAAATTGGGCCCGGTATGTTTCGTTCGCTAGGATTCCGCCCACTTTCCCCGCCGCAAGAAACACATATTCGGGCTGTTCACGCTCGAAAAAAGCAACTACAGCGGACTGGTCGATGATATCCAGTTCGTCATGGGTCGCGGTTATAAGGTGTTGATGTCCACGCGCCTCCAGCTCCCGGAGGATAGCTGAGCCTACCATCCCACGGTGCCCCGCTATAAATATCCGCGAGTTGCGATTGATCTTCTGATCATTCATTGCTGGGTTCCTTTACTTTTCAA
>VRUF01000010.1:384-10419 GCA_019456245.1 Planctomycetota bacterium
ACAAATTCATTGCAGTTTGTCATACATTGCCACCTCGATCATATTCAGATTGACGAGGGCCGAATTGTGCATGATGTCGGCGTCGTTGTCGCCGGTAAAGACAAACCCGGCCCCGCCCATATCGGCCGCCAGCTGGTATACTTCATCAAAGGGCTGGTCAGTTACCTTCCGGCAAACCACAGGGTCGCGAAGATCGCCAATCACGAAATCGTCAGCCTCTGTTTCGGCGAATTCATGGTGCTTGAGATCAACGCCTCGCACCCAAAAACCTTCCCGTTTTAATCGCTTCGTCAGATGGCCACCGATAAAGCCGCCCGCGCCGCAGACAAGGGCTGATTTCATTCAATTTCTCCCAGTTATCTTTGTTATAATATTATTAAAGTTTAATACTATTTTCTCAATATCGAAAGTTTCTTCAGCATACTGACGACCATTACTGCCGAGCTCCCACCTGAGGGAGGGATCGTTCATCAGTCTATCCATGGCCTGGATAAATCCTTCCCTGTCGTCTGGCGCGGTCACAAGGCCAGCTCTGACCTCTTGGACCGTGCGGGCAGCCAAGTTCTCCGGCGGCACCGAGAGAACAACGGGACGCCCGGAACATAAGTAGCTCAGCACCTTGGAGGGAACCGAAAAGACGCCTGCATCCTGCTCCAGGATGGCAAAGAGAATGTCCGCCGCGGCTAGAATAGCCGGCATGCACTCGAAAGACTGAAATTCAATCAGCAACAGATTATCCAATGTTTTAGCCGCTTTTTGGCGTTGCAGATAATCGGCTCCCAAGCCTTCGGAAATAACCACGATCTTAACCTCGGGATTGCCCCTGAAATGATCCGCCAGGGCAACGATCAGATCGGGGTTATGCTTCATGCCGAGGGTACCGGAATACAGCAGCACTGTTTTACCATCCAGCCCATGATCCTTGGACCACTGGTTCTGGCGTTCCAGCATCGGAAGTTCAGATAAAGGCGCCCAGTTGGGGATTACGTATATTTTCTCTTCGGGGATGCCGATATTCAGCAGGTAGGGTTTGAAATCTCCGGTGATTGCAACAATTGCATCGCTGCCTTGGAGCAATGAATCTTCTATCCTTGTGAAATACCAACCGATAAATTTTCCCGGAAGCCCATACTTTCTCCCGAGAAGCCTGGACATTGCAACGCCATAGATATCCTGCAGCCAGAAAACGATCCTAATCCCCTCCTTCCGGCAAAATTTAGAAATAACCCTTTGGGCAACGATAGGGGTGTTGCTGGAGATAAGGACATCGGGCCTGAAGGCTTCTATCTCCCGTATCAGCAACGATCCGTACTCGGCTTCCTGCTTGAAGCGTCTCAAGGAATATTTGGCAAACGGCCTGGATAGAGACAATCCCAGGCTATTAAAATTAACAGGGTCCTGAGGCCCTTTTAGCAGATTGCCTTTCGGGGTCTGAAAAGAGGCCGAGTAGGTATGCAGAACATGATAGCCATCCCTGGCCAGCTGCCGGCTGAGCTGTACCGGGAAGTGGTGCCCAGAATGGTCGTTGACTAAAATTCTCATCGCTGCGTCAAGCCGGTAGCACTCGTGATCAGGAAAACTCGTGCATCCATTTTACCGTGGCCCGAACACCAGTAGCCAGATCGTGGGGCAAGGCGCCTACCACTTTTTCCAGCAACGGAGTCTCATAGACCATTTCGGTGATGATATTGTTCAGCCTGAAATTCGTCAGGGGTACGCGGTACCAGCCAAACCTGTAAAACAGATCACCGACAGAGGCGGCCATTCTCAACGGCGCCATCGGCAGGGTACGGATAGTTTTTCCCATTTCCCTGGCAATCAACTGGCTCCACTCTTTTAACTGCAGGGGCGGATAATCGGCCAGGTAAGTGGTTTTCCCGTTGACCAGCTCGGAATTGGCCAGCAGCAGTTTGTGCAGCTGATAGACCGTGTTGCCCACAAAACCGAACGATTTGCGCGGGTTGTGGTTCAGGATGTGTGCATAATACCCCTTCTGGATCATATCAAAGAATATGCGGTAGGGCACATCGAACCAGGGTCCCCAGATAGAGGTAGGACGGACGATAAGCCATTCCGAGTTCAAACCGGACTCCCGGACAATGCGTTCTCCCAGCACCTTGCTCTCTCCGTACAGATTAGGGGGACAGGTATCATACTCATCTCTGGGCTGGTAACCGATTCGGTAAACCATCCGGCTGGAGGCAAAGATCGTGCGCCTGACGGAGGGGCACCCGGCGATGACTTCAACGGTATTTCGCACGCCGGCAACGTTGGCCTCATAGCCGTCCAGGCTCCGGGTTTCCTTCAGGTCAGTTCGGGCGGCCAAGTGGAGCACATAACCCGGCTTAAATTCTTCGAAGGTGATCCGAAGACGGTCCCTGTCCAGGATGTCGAGTTCCTTCCAGTAACGCTCATGATCCGGGTTCATGGGCGGCTTGATATCCAGCCTGTCAAGATGGGCCTAAAGTCTTCGGTGATGGCCACAATATAGTTGCTTTGATGGAGGAGCTTTCGTTCCAGTCGCTTATAATAGGTGCCAATGAGTGCTCCTAGACCCAAGAAGCGCTTTCTCAGGATGCGCGAAATAGCTACGCTGATGATATCCTGGAGCCAGAAGATAAACCGGATTTGGCTGTTTTTGCAGGCCTGGAGGAGGGCTTTCTGGGCATCCAGAGGTGTGTTCGCTGAGATGACCGCATCAGGTCCAAAGGCGAGGACCTTCTCCGCCAGCAACCTCCCATATTCGATTTCCTGGCGCTGCCGCTTGAAGAGGTTATATTTATGGAACTCGCCGCCTAGACTGATCCCCTGGACATTGAAGCTATCAGGGTCCAAGTCCTGCTTGATGAGGGTCCCCTTCGGTGTCTGGAAGGAACTGGAGTAGATGTGGAGTACTTGATATCCACGCTTCGCCAGCTGGCGGCTTAGTTGGACTCCGAAAGGGTGCCCGCAGTAGTCATGGACGAGGATTCTCACAAGATCATTCTCCGGGATTCAACAATAAGCCGGGCCAGCCAAACAGGTTAAAAGAGCGATTCATAGTCAGTTTTTGGAAAGATCTTTAATCTACCATCAAAAGTAGCATCCATGATTCTTCGTCCTTCACTCTTAAATACCTCCTTCGCCATGGAATAGGCCCACTCGTTCTGCTTGTAATCCGGCAGCTGCCAGACAACGCCTTTGTCGAAGTAGTCAGGGGAGAAATGATTAACGTCATTTTCTGTTGCCGTGATAGGCTGGTTTGAAATACCGCTTTCCTTGAACCTGTGGTCCACACCGATAAGAATCACTTCTTTGAAGCCCATATAATAGGCGATCTGCATACACGTGTAAGTGACCGAAGCACCACTCCAGAATCCTCTAGTCAGATCTCTGCTGAAATGGGGATTGTATAACATCCGGATAAAGGTGCAATCCTGCGACTTGCGGAAGTATTTACGGAAACTCCAATTCAGAAACTTGGGCATGGCCAGGGAGCTGATCTCCTGATGAAACTGTCGGAGAACGTATTCATTCACGCAGGCGTAGTACGTGGGGCGAAAGTCGATCTTCGGAAAAAGCAGATAGATCCGGTTCAGACCGAAGGTTATTTCATTCTTCAACGGCGAGAGGTCCATCTTATTCAGACTCGGCCCGTTGCCGATGATCACGCACCGTTCGCCCTTGTGCTTGTCCATCAGTGCGAAGAGCCTCTCCCGATTTCGCCTGGTGATACTGGTATTTCGATGCCAGGCGATATGATGCGGAATATCCTCGATTCTGCGCTTCAGGCCAAGGTAAACGCGCTCGAAGTTCAGGTCATTTAAATCTATATGCTTCGCTTTTTCTAAGAGACTGATTTTATAATACCTAATTAGTTGAATTAAAGTAAATTAGTAATCTGGGAAGCTGTTGAAATAATAATAGTGTCCTTTCTCCAGCCAGCGTGTGGCGCCCTTTTGAACGCTTTCCATCCTACCCAGGTAATCGGTGAGAATCCCGCTATCTGCGAAAGCCACCTTAGCACCTCCATCGGTCGCGGCTAATATCCGCAAGGTGTCCTGAGTCAAGTTCACGAATAAATATTCACCAACACTGCTAACCGCGTCCTTAATATACGCATGATATCTATCGCCGTCAAGTTTCCCGGTTATAACGGCGTAGGCCACAAAGACCTGGGTCGGGTCTGGAGGGTCGAAGAAATTATCGAAGGGATGATACCAGAGCTCATTGTAATTGGCGTTATAGGTGAACACCTTCGAAACGCCGCGGGCGAACAGCTCAAAGTGCTCCAGGCACACCTGACGAGCGATGGCACCTGCCGTTTTGGAGCGTAGCGGAAAAGCGGTCAGGTGTATCGCATTGTTAGGCTTTCGCATTTATATTGTAAACGCTTCGAATCAGAGAATCCAGACGGTGATCCCTGCCCTCATTTAAAAACAAGCAATCATGCTGTGATTCAAAAGAACCATGTGGGGGAAATTTCTTAATTAGCTTGAACCCATAATCCTTCAGAAAAGACTCGACCTCATCAAACATTGCAATCCCCTCTAAGAGGGGTATCATAAAAAGCTCCAAATGAAGCCCAATACAACTGTTAGAGAGTAATGTAGTAGCTCCCTTAAGTATGTTATATTCTGCGCCCTGAGCATCAATTTTTAGGAAATGAAAAGGCGTGTCTGGAAATTCTTCTCTCAAGATATCATCTAAACGACGACATTTTAATTCTCGTGTGTCGGCTAGCTCTGAACGCTTAAACCAAGTTTCAGCTAAGTGAGCGGGCCCGCGTTTCCTTAGCGTGTCCCAATTGTCTTGAACATATTTAGAGTCTTGCTTAAACATGGATGAACCGGTCGCATTAAATTCCTTGTAGATATAGAAGGGGCGCGTTTCCTCCACTTCCCAAAGTGCTGTATTATATGTCATGAAATTTGATCCCCGTTTTGGAGATTCAAATGGGTCAAAGTTTAGAAGAAATTTTATCTTATTTGCGGCTAAGTTCCATGGGGCTGGCAGGCCGCCGATAGAACCGACATCAATGAAATTAAGTACTCCTCGATTACGATAGTTGAGTTGATATTTTCTTTGCACGTTACTAGCAATTAATTTTATGGCCTTTTTGAGATGGCGAATCATATGGCTTCTTTCCCGTTTTTTAAAGCCAAATTACAATTGTACATTATTTGTTTGATGCATCCAAATGTATATCGTAGAACAATTTAAGAGTATTTTTGCTGAAAGAACAGGAAAATATTTGGTCATTCCAACTCAATTCAATATCCACCACACAGGATGGAGGAAAGTTAATCTACATTTAATCACTGTCTAGAATGTTAAGCAAAACCTTCGAATCATCGAATCGATCCTCGCAGGTTATTTCGCTAAATGGACCTAAGCATTTCTGGTTGAACTCATCAATACCATCAACCGGTACCAATCCTTCATATTCTTGATTGCTTTTATGAAGAAAACTACCACGCCGTACAATCACATGCTTTTTTAGCTGGACGGCTATTCTAAAAATGCCAGAAGGACGGTTAGTATCCTGCGTATAAAAACTGTACACGAAGTCTGCGAGCGAATATAGATAGAACATTTCAGGATTTTCGATATATCGATTAATAAGTATGCAATCTGGATGCCGCTCAAGTAGTTCCAGATCGTAGGGCATAATTCTGCTTGCAATCACCAGCTGAAATTGAAGAGTATGATTCCCTGCCAGAAACTCTAGCAGCTCAATCCGCGACTTTTTTTATTCAGAGCCCCCAGAAAGAGTACAACAGGTTTTTGGGGTTGCCAATCCTGGAGTTCCGGTGGTGTCTATTGCTCGGCTTTCAGGAGGATCTGATAATCCGAGTTAACAATTTGGTGAGGGATGGAGGCAACCACGATCTGGTGGTCAGGTTTGCCGGTAACCCTAAAGGAGCTGCTATCATCATCGCTGGTAAGAAGGGGGGACAATTCCGCATTACGATAGGCTGCTACTCCCCTGAGAAGGATAGACCAATTTTCAAAACGAAGGTTGGATTCGCCGACACTGGGAAGAAGAACAGGTTCGGGTTGGGAGAAAGCATGGGAAAGGAAGAGAATCATTATCATCGGTAGACGGCTCGACATGGCTCCGGGGATGATAGTCGGCGGCAATCTACGTACTGTCCATCTTCTTGACTAGCCGATGATGCACATCAATCAATATGATGACTGCTATGAATAGGAGATTGGTGAAGTAAATCGTCAGAAAGAGTGATTCCGTGGCAGTGAGAAAGATCAACAGAATAAATATCGTGAACAGAATTTGGCTTCCGCTGCTGACGGTATCTCTCAGGTAGGAGTATCGGATTTTATAAAGTGTGTTGTATATGAGAGAGGCATTGATAACAGCCCCCAAAACGCCTGTCTGGATTAGCAACTGCAGAAGGCTGTTATGCGCATGTCCATATGGTCCCATGTCCCAGTATTCTTCCAGATTTCCCACTCCCAGTAGATAATCGGCATTCCACTCAAAGCCGAGAAGATGGTTGAAGGCGAAGGCCCAATTGACAATCCGACCGGTGGCGCTAGTAATATTTTCTACACCAGTTCTTGTAACCAGTGCCTGCACAACCGGCGACTGTATCACCGGCAGCATGAAGGTAGCAATAAAAGTCCACGCCAGCGGCAGAAGGACGAACAGGGGTATCAGGTAAATCAATTTCGATTTGAGCAAAAAGGGGAGAATGAGTGCAACACAGAGGGCTAAAAACAGGGCGAATATCGGTCCTCGTTTGTTAATCAGAAAGATCTCCATGAGGCCAATCAGCAATATCATCAGGCTGGCGCCAGTGGGCAGGTAGAAAATGTTGATTTTGGGATTATATCGATGGTAGCCCCACCTCCCTAACAATATTGTCAGGCTAAGCACCACAACTATCGCTGACCACAAGGGTGGCTCAATGCTTGTGGTAATAAACGGGACGTGCAATCCGTCGGCACCTTCTAGGTTGTAATGTCCCCCGATTGAAAAGTTGCCAAGAAGATTCATGGGAATCAGGGCCACGACCATAAAGGTCAGTAAAAATCCCATCGTCAGGTAATAGAGAAGACGATTGAACTCATCGTATGTCCTGACTGTAGCGCCGTGTACCGCCCAAAAAAGGATATGGATAAGAAGTCCAAGCAGTACAATGACCGTCATAACGGATGTGATTCCAGCCATGATCAGACCGCGTACATGGAGCAGGGCCATAACAAATAATGCCAGGTAAAACAGTTTATTGCGTCGGGAGCCAATCCCCGTCTTGACAATAAATCGCATTTTTTTGAGCAGAAAGTAAACTCCCGGCATCAATCCCAATATTCGGAACGAATAGATGCCTGTGCGTATGGATAGTTCTGTTCCGATATAATAGGCAATGAAGAATAGGAATATGTAACCGTACGGTACCTGCTTATTGACCTTGTCCCATTTCAAGCGGACCAGCGCGTTGCCCGTCGATCTTGATTGTGGACTGATTATCTGGCCGTCCATGGGATGCTAATTGTAAATATATTTCCCGGTTGCGGATTTAACTTGGCCACAACTCGCACGTACAGCGGTATTGGCAATACCAAGCTTAACAAACCAAGCCAGGGGCGATAGTATGCCGGGTCACTTTTGAGAGCCAGCCAGTACTGCCGCAGGGCGTTCATCCGCTCACCTGATTTAAATATGACACCGGCCCGTTTTCAATAGAATCTGGAAGCGATTCTCTCTTCTGTAATACCAATGGATTGGCTCCGGAGCAACGATCAGGTAGATGAGCAACCACGTATCTATCTTTTCCGAAATATGTTAATAAGATCGACCAGCTTCTGAGTAAATTTCGTTGCCATTGTTCTCAGCGAAAGTCGAGCGAGGGTCGTCTGGTTTATGCATTGGTCTTTCCAACCAATCGTGACATCATCCAAAATTTTCTCATAGCAATAGCAATCATACCTGCTGCTATCATACACTCGCTTAATAAGGCGATAGGCGGGCTCCATATTAAGATATTCGGTTAATATTTTCACCGCAGTAATTTCAACATTATCTACCAGCAGATAACTGCCAGATCTCAAATATTTGTTAACATAATGCCAATCAACCATTGGAAATGGGAAACTGTGATTGCCGTCTAATAAAGCCACATCAATATTTTCATCCATCGAAAGTTTCAAGTATGCCAGATCGGATGATTCTTCGATAAAGACGAGATTATCATGATTGTACCCTTTACTTTCGAGATATTCACGAATTAGAACGTTTGCAGTATGATCAGGATTGATGCAATAGTGCTTTTTAACTTTTGAGGCAAAAAGTACTGTGCTCTGCCCACCACCAATTTCGATCGTTACTTGGCCCGGTGAGAGAATTGAATCTAGATAGCGCAAGCTTTTCTCGGGAAGTGCAGCTGAAGTACGCTTGAGTCCAGAGGTATCCAACGCACTTGCTTCAAACAACAATGCCTCACTGCTGGCAACATCCTTGTTGCCACTTTGAATTTGAAAGGCAGGTTTTTCATCCAATAAAATATCAATCAATTTGTCCACTGTTTAGCGCCTCCATAAATCACTAGACATCAGGTGTTTCAACATATTGTAAAATACTTCCTATTATCAACGTAATAGGTAAATAAGGTGTATGGACATCTGCCTAGTCGACGAACCTAGCCTCAGTAAATCCATAATAAAGCGTCTGAGTATAGGCACTAATCAGTCCTGCCTCATCTTAGATAACAAATTGCCTACTATATGTAATTTACGTCGCAATGTATCGGGTCCCAGCATCAGGTATATCAGCAACCGTAGATTAGCGAATAAATAAAATCTACGACTGCCTGAAACACGAATAGGGTTGAGTCCATACTGAGTTGTAAGTCGATTTAGGAGTTTTTGAAACTGGCGCTTTATATCGGCACGATATACGGGATCTAAATTCTTCAGAGAGTCGTTAGTCCCATGCTGGCGATAAAATGTCAGGGGGGCATCTAACGTCGCCATTTTGCCATTGCAAACAGCTTCTCGACTTAACCTTACATCTGCCCATATTTTTTCCAGGCCATCTTCGGGCAACGGCAATAATCTGGCAAGATAATCTCTACGGAAAGATAGGGAACTGGTTTGATAGAACAGTCGGTTAAACCGCCCGGTAAATCGCATAACGCGGAACGGGTCGCTGGACCTGAAAACTTCATTGGTTATCGTGCCTAAAGAATGATCGTTTTGATCAATGTACTCGGCTTTGTGCTGAACCAAAACCAGGGCTGGATCAGATTGAAAGGTTTTGACCACCTCCGCAACTTTATCTTTTTTAAAGGCATCATCACTATCCAACAGGCAAATTATCTCACCCCGGCTCCTCGTGGATGCCTGATAAATAGCATTCGCCTGGTTAAACCCCGGCTCCCGGCCATAATTTGGATTTGCGATTAAGATGATGCGGTCTGCATAATTTTGAGCGATATCCACAGAGTCATCGGTGGAACCGTCATCATATAAAATGACTTCCACCTCAGGATGAGACTGAGCAAGCGCGGAATCGAGGCAATAACGCAAATATCTAGCGTAGTTATAATTATTGATCAGAATTGAAACTAGCATGGTTGTAACATAATGTTTGGTTGGTCTGTTTCGATGGGGTTCAAAATCGCTACCAGTTAGATCGGAATAATCCTGCGCAACAATCTTCTAAGCAAATTTCACTATCCCACTAATTATTTTATACATTTATGAATCGCTGCCGTCAGCTTTGAAGAGGCTTGTGTAGTCACGCCTTTCAAATACTTCCAATTTGCCACCGGCAGTGGCATTTATAACTTTCCTGCCATCCGCTTCGAAGAATTTACGAGCCTTCCGGTATGCTTTCTCCATGCGATCCAGCATCGGGTCATGCCAGCGTTTGCCCTTGCCGAAGTAATCCTTGCTGAAATGGTTTACGTCATCGGATGTGGACAGAATTGACAGATCATTGTTATACCTGATGGCCTCTTTTGGGATGGTATAATTATGATCAAAGCCGATCAGGTATACCGTCTCAAAGCCCATATAATAAGCCAGCTG
>VRUF01000010.1:10429-11238 GCA_019456245.1 Planctomycetota bacterium
ATGTAGGTTACACTGCCGCCAACATACACTTTTCGGGCGGCGTTCGTGGAAAAACGGGGGAACGACTTATGCTCACGGTAGTCGGCCACCACGTTCAGCAGAAGCGTCGAGGGATCTGGCCTAAGGCAAAATTTCAGATAGTGCCCGAAAAATTTGACACTCTCTCGAAATGCGTTAATCTCGTTTGCCCGATCTTCAGCGACAAAGGTGTCCTCGACGACGTAATAGGTGGGATAGTAACCCATTTTGGGATAGTTGGTATAAATAGCATTAACGCCAAAGGTTACCTCGTTTTTAAGCCGCGTTAAATCGAGCAGATTGAGGCTGGGACCATTGCCGATAATGAAGCAGCGCTGTCCACAATGCTTATCATGGAGCTTTTGAAGGTTTCTTCCGTTGGAAGTCACCCAGGCGGTTCTGCTCTGTATCTCGTACAGGAGTGACGAGTTGCGCGCCCGGAGGCGCCAGAACTTGCGCTTCAATCTCCGGTAAAGAGAGTTGCCCTCATTAAATTTGACTGCCATATCACCTGCACACTTATTTCCCGGTCAGGATTCAAATTTGTTCGTTGGTAGAAATTAATTGTATCGGCCCTTAAAGGGTTGAACTACTTCCAGACCCTGCTCATTAAGTTAAAGCGGCGGGAGACTTGCTCTAATCTCCTGAAATCCTCAGGGAGTCTCATGGCGATCAAGTTTCCGTAGCCGTCTGGCCCTCCGCGAAGTTCTGCCGGATATTCGGCAAAGGCTCTCCAGCGATGCCGTCCACCGTACTCTACAACGGGATACCATTCCGTGACAATCACTCGG
>VRUF01000010.1:11248-28378 GCA_019456245.1 Planctomycetota bacterium
CGGATAGCTGGAGAGGTCATGATAAGAATAGCCCAACGGTATTGTTTTGTGATCCTCGAATTCGCAAACAATCACGCGAGGCATTAATCTGTCCCAGGGGACACCCTTCAACACGAAAAGGTCATAGCCCTCTGTGTCCACTTTAAGGAAATCAATTTTGTCAATCTGATGGTCTTTGCAGAATTGATCCACGGTCGTAGTTGACACTTTTCCAGCTTCAACAAGACTGGGATAAAACGCAGATAGCCCGCTGATGCCCGAGGATACATCACTTCGAAAGAAGGGAATATCTGACTTGATCTCATTTGCCACTGCCCTGGTGTCAATCGATACTGTTTTAAACTGCCTGCACATCTGCTCCAGCTTCTCACGATTCACTGGGTCCGGTTCAAATGCGAAGATACGCCAGCCATCCAATGCAAAGGCTCGCAGTGAACCGCCAACGTGCGCGCCAATATCAAGCATTAACTGATCATTCCCTCGGCCCTTCAATATGCGATAGGCCAGGTAGGCCTCGCGAGGATTACGTTCTATCAGGCTGAACAGAACTTGCAACGTATGAATAATTTTCTGATGGGATGAGGGGAAAATGGCGCCCAGAAGCCTTTTAATCAGAGTTTTCAGAACTGACCCTCCGTTACCCTCATATCGGACGGTATGAGGTCTTCCCATCTTGCCGCCCGGAAATTTTCAACATTAAATCCATGGCTGATCCCAACCTGCGCAGAATTAGGGTGGTTCAGTCGCTAGGTCGTGTAAATGGTCTGAGCCAGCGGGCAGACCGCCTTTGGAGGGGAGCGATGATGGATTTGAGCTCAGCCCATTTCGCCTGAGTCTTTATGTCCTTTTCCAACACGCTCCCAAAATTTTTCATGAGGGCGATACCGACACCGAATCCCAGGCCCAAGAACAGGCTTATGATAACAATCAATTTCCGCCTGGGTGCGGATATTTCGTGTGGCGGCACCGGTTTTTCTATAATCGTGATCACCGGCTTACTGCGTTGCAGCTCAATTTTCGCCTGCATGACCTGGGTTTGCAGTTCAGTATAGAGCTGGGTTTTAAAATCGACCTGGCGCTGCAAGCGATCCATCTGGGTTCGTAGCTGCGCTGTCCGCAGGTCCTGGTTGCTGTCTAAAAAATGGGCAAGGTTTTCCTCCGCCAGCTGCAAATCAACGGAAACATCGGACAACCGTGCTTCCAGGAAATCGAGGTTTTCCCGGGCCTTGAGCGTATAGATTGAACGCACCCGATCAGTCAGTTCCAATACCAATGCTTCAACGATTTCTACCGATAGTACCGGATGATGGGTTGTGACTTTAATGGTCATTATCCCACTCTTTCGGTCAACGGCCACGACCGTTTTCTTCCGCAGGTACCTGATGCTTTCTTCCTCTTCAAGAGTGGGGAAGTCTACGGCTTCGCCCGAAATCGACGCCATTTGCTCTTCGGGCGATCCTCTGATAGCACGGAGAATATGTCCAGGCAGGTCAATCGTGATAGCTCGCAGGCCCATGATCAGGTAACCGAATATTCCACCGGGGTGGTGATCGTACTCCACAAGGGTCATCGTGGAGTCAAGGTCAGGGAAATAAAATGGGGTGCGCACAACCGTCAGGCCCACTTCCCTGCTCTTCAATATATCGGGGAATGTATCTTCCGAGAGCCCTATTGAGCCACCGCCGAAACTGATACCCAATCCACGCAAGGCTGCCAGAGGTAAACCCTGTGAAAGATCGGCGCTTGCAGATTCGCGGATCACATGGGTTGAGGCCGTGTACATCGGTGTGCCCAATATTGCCAGCAGCAGGCCGATAACGACGAAGACACCGGCACTTAACACCACGATCTTCCTATTTCGGAAGATGACCAGGATGATGTCCAGGAGCGAGAAGTCATCCGGGTCCTGCAGGCTGCCGGTCTCTATCGAGTTTTGGCCAGATGGAGAGAGAGGTTCCTGATTCGGGGTCATTGTTCTCCCACTTGGTATTCAGATAGTAATCTTTTCATGTCGGTCATGAATGTGAACCACCAGAAATACAGCACTTTCTTAGCCTGTCATTTGAATTGTCTACCCCGAGGTCTGACTGAAGCGGCATATAGTAGCTCCAGCGATAGCTTTATGTGCTTTACGCTAGCATCCATATCATATATACTCATCCTCCCGTGAAACCTGGGGAAATTACTTGATCAGATCGACTCAATGTGAAGAAATATCACCGCAGGAACAGGCTGCGATGTTCAAAGATGTAACGCCGTACTGCACCCGCGGCGTATCCCTGATCCTTTAGCAGTCATCACGTTTACCCTCTGGCGACAAACAACAACATTTGGAAACCGATGAAGGCAATCAACGGAAGGATGAAGCTGGTTTTCATGTAGCTGAAGGCTGGCTGCCCCAACGATCTCAAGGATATCTTGACGTTCCACCAGTTGTTTATCAGGAGATTAGAGAAGCCCTGGGCAACGGGGAAGGCCCAGACATCCAATGGCTTCAGGAGAAGCAGCGCCAAGGTAATATTGATCGCACCGCTGATGGTGATGGGGATGTAGAATGGCTCATGGTTCATCGTGCCATATGTCTGGGCATGCATGGCATGATGCCTTTCCAGAAACCAGACATTACTCATCAGCAGCCATAAGGAGAGTGGTACGAAGGTCACTTCGGTCTGCAGTAACGATAGCAAAGGCTCGACGAACTGACCTACAGTGAGGATGCCGAGTATAAAAACATAGAGTGCAATGGCCATTGATCTTTTAGTGTTTTTTATCAACGCCTCGATCTTCCCCTCTGCTCGATAGCGCGTAAATAGAGGTACCTTGGAATAGAATGGTGCCCTTGAAGCAGCGCTGACTAAATTGATGAGCCTGAGCGCCAGCAGGTAGGCAGCTAACATTTCCGCATTTGCCACCTGGGCGTAAATTATACCCGTGATCTCCGTCACCCCACCGGAGGCAAACATACCTAATGCGCTACGCCAGGTTGGAGAATAGACTGCTCGAAAGATTTCAGGTTCCCAGAAAAAGGACGGATAATCTTTAAAGCGCTTTTCTTCTACCACATGTTTCAATAAATACCTGTCCCGGAGTATAGATAAAATAGAGAAGGTTTGGGTTACAATTACCAGAGCCAGAATAGAATTAAAAATATAGAGCACTGCAATTGCTGCTACGACACCCGTTGAATTAAAAAATATATTCCATCGATTCATTAGTGGGATGTAGTTCATACCGTGCAAAACCGTGCGGTATTTACGGCCATAGATTCCGACGCTGACGGAGGCGACAATTACCCACCATGCCGCCCAAAACTGGTTCGGATCAGTATTGAAAGCGATAGTCCGGGCCACTGCCAGGGTTCCAAAGGTCGACAACAGCAGCAACGCCATCAGGCCCAGTCCAACGAAAATATAGCCCATCGTCCCATACAGTTTTCCCATCAATTCCCAGTTGGTAACGCCGCTCACATCCTTTCCGTAATCATAGTCCCGCTGATACCGCACGGTGGACTTTACGCCACCCATTGCATAGGCAATCTGCCGTGAAAAAGAACCTAAAAATCCCAGATCCATGAGGTTACTTAAGGCGATTGCTGAGAGAAAAAGCAACCAGGTGGCTACCTCCTCGGTATCGAAACGAGTTAATATAAAAGGATAGAGTATCAGGCCCTTGAGGCTTGTAGTAATAAAACTACCCCATGTTGTGAAGGTCGGGGAATTCCACAGTAATTGCGGTAACGCCCTGGGCGAATATTTTTTCGGAATTAAAAGTCTCATTGTCTGGATTGCCGGCTTGTTATGTTATTTCTTGATAACCGGACATCGTCTAAATAAAATCCATTACCAGCAGATTAAAACCCTTTATCTTTGAAATATTCATGCCGGGGATCGAAGAACAGTCGCAACAAGCGCGGGTCGTAATAATTTAAATCATCACTATTATTAACCTCCGGCACGAGCTGCCTGGTATCGCAAATTGTTGTAAAATATTTCTTAATGTCGAGCGCCTTATTGAATTTTGAAAAATCGTGAATCTCAAATGCAGGCCGTATCCAGTGCCACATTTTGTCCATATTCTGATGGCTTTTTTTCACGCTTTTATTATGGGGAGCGTTGGATTCACTGGGTCCCAATACCCGATTATGGTACATAAATTTGTGCGACATGATGATATTCTTCATGAAGGGTATTTGTAAAATATTGAAGAGATGCGCGGCTGAAAATCCTCCGTCAAATTGAGTCACCAATGGGAAAAACCAATCCAGTAGAGTGTGGTGAACAACCACCAACCCAGCGTGAGCGAATAGCCGGACCGAATGAGCCCGGCTCTGTCTATACTTCAGATCCCCTGCCAGTGGCCCGAGCAACCCATCACCGGGATAGGGTACCAGCACCGCCGGTTTGAAGAGATCCAGATCAGATATCATCTGCTCGAGTACACTCAATTGGGTGAGCGACTCGATTTCATAATCATAGTCCACAAAGGCATAGTACTCATACTCTCTTGGTACCAGTTCAACCAGAACATTGCGTGTTTCAGCCCATGAGGTATTGGGACAAAATTTCACAGCATCCGGATGAGCAGCATCGTGAGTAACGAAATAGAAATCACAATCTGGTCCGCCAAACATTTCAATATGTTCAGCGGTTGGGTGCTCCGGTGTAACTTGAAGAACTGCTATTATTTTTGTAAAGGGAAAACTCATAAAGACACATTCTTAAGTAACATGTTATGGTCAATCGTCTTAACGTGTTCAAAATTTGTTAGTGTACTTCTAATCCAGTCTTCATTGGGTTGCCCTTCAAATATCTCCTCGTTATAAAATTCTGTGTAAAAATACCTGACTCTGTTTTGCAAAGTATTAAGACCACCAAGTATCAGCTCTTTTTCTGCCCCATTTACGTCAGCCCAAATCAGATCAATAATTTTTCCTGCTAGATTTTCGTCATACCATGTATCTAAACGGACACTTTCCACGGCTTGGGGGTCGGCAAACGAAATATTGTATCTTTCTAGATGCAATTTTGGTGCCTTAATCGACCCGGACATGGCCCACGTTGTTCCTTCACCATCGTCAGCATCATGTTTGCATAAACTGCGATAGAATTCTACTTTTCCATCCTGATCTGAGATGGCAGATTCTACCAAGGTCAATTTCGTTTTATTGTCATTCAACTCGGTCTCCCACATCTTTCGAAAGGCCTCAATCGCTATTGGGTCAATTTCAAATGCATAGATCTCCGCAGATTTCCACATAGCAAACATCCCTGCAATTTCTCCCCCCGCATGAACCCCGATATCAATAATGATTGGATCTGCTTTGTTTATATATTTATCAAATCCGTGCTTACGGATAAAATTCCAACGGTATCTTTTTATTTTTCGCATCCAATTATACAAGGATTTGGGTAACACTGTTATTATAATCAGTTTAATTTTATTCATACAAACCTCTTTTTTTGGTTTTTAAAATTCTTTACGATATTATAATCGACTCAACTCTAGATGTATCTAATTCAAAATATTTCCCCAAACGCAATACTTCACTAATAATAATTTGATTACATTTAGAAAGAATCTTTTCCGCCTTATTACCGAATATGTCGATGTGAGCTGCGGTAGGCTGCTCAGGAGTCACTTGGAGTGCGCAAAGTTTTTTTAACATGATTGTCCCACAGTAATCATCAAATTGTTATTGGAAGGATTAACATTTTTTTCTTGAAAGAATTTATCGCTCCATCTACGTTCTGAAGTACGCTGGCGGAAATAGATCATCCAGGTGCCGACGATCAGGTCCGACCTAACCAAAATATTGAATTGTATCAATAACATACTGAATGTCTTCGTCAACCAGACCTATGGATGATGGTAGCCAGACTCCCCGCGGGGCAAGATCTGCGGCAGCTTCGAAGGGATCTTGTGACTGGGCGTATGGTTCCTGGGTGTGGACAGCGGGATAAAAACGCCGGCTCCCGACATTCTTATCCTTCAAAAAAGTCACAAAATCATCTTGCGTAACATCTTTCAGAATTAGATCCGTGCACCATGGTACGGTTTGGTCAAGATTTGCAGGCAAAAATTCCACAAAATCCAAGCCAGACAATCCATCTTGGTACATGTTGTAGATGGCTTTTTTTCTTTCAATACGATGCTCGATGATCTTCAACTGCTCGATTCCAACAACCGACTGCAAATCGGTAAACTTGAAGTTGTAGCCTATCCCCGTATGGATGTCCACTCCCGGCTGAGTCCGATGGAAGTCCTTCAGTTTCTTGATCTTCTCATATAGTTCCAGGTTATCGGTCACCACGGCACCACCCTGACCGGTCGTGATGATCTTGTGTGGTGTGAACGAGAATATTCCCATCTCGCCAATAGTACCAAGCTTCCTACCGTCCCATTTTGAACCGAACGCCTGACAGGCATCTTCGATCAGGTGTAAATTGTTCGCACGGCAAAACTCCGCCACCCGAGCCATATCACCGGAACGCCCATTAATCGATACGTACATCAGCGCCTTGGTGTTTTCCCTCAGCTGGATTTTATCCAGGTCCAGGCACAGGGTCTCCCGTTCTACATCCGCCAGAATCACCTCGGCTCCGGCCCAGCGGACAGTGTTGGGAGTGGCAATCATGGTGTAGTCGGGTACCACCACAGAATCACCAGCGCCTATGTCCAAAGCCAGCAGGGCCAGGTATAGGGCCACCGTACCACTGGTAAGAACTACCACGTATTTTGTCCCCATGAATTCGGCGATATTCGCTTCGAATTCTTCCGTCTTCTTGTATTCGGTCAGCCAGCTCCCGGAACGGAGATATTCGGACACTGCAGCAACTTCATGCTCCGTCAAATATGGCTCAATTTGATTGATGAATTTCATCTCTCCGCTTCCACATTAAGGCTCATGAGAAGACCGTTTTCACGATCCATGTGTGGGATATAGGCCATCGAATAGTCATCATACTCTGGCGGCAATACTTCCCACCAGTTATATCTTCCGACACTCTTAAAGCCCGCAGTTTCCAGCATCTTGCTAAAGGATCTGTAATCGTATGTTGTTTTTTGATACAGAAAAACCTCTTCAGATCCTGTCTTAATTCCCCATTTCCCAAATAGGGGACCTAATATCCCTCGCGCCTCAAGATTTTTTCCACCGCCAAGGTAGACCTTGACGATTGCTTCAAAATCGGGGATGGAAGTTCTAAATAACCCTCCTGGTCTTAAAACCCGCCGCCACTCTTTTAAGACTTTTGCGGCTTCCTCCCTATCGAAGTAAACGAATGTTCCACACGAATAGATTAAATCTACAGACTCATCATCGAACATAGGGAGAGTCCTGATGTCATGGTTGTAATCAATATGCGGATGCGTATCTAAATCGATATGTATATAGCCCTCGAGATATCTACTTCCACACCCCAAGTGCAGTTTAATATCGCTCATTTGTTATTCCCGTGCTCCGGCATGATCGATTGCTCAACTCTGAAAGTATCAATTTCGTAATCTTTTCCACCTCGTAGCCCCTGGCTGAAAACCACGAATTCGTTGTCTTCAATAATCCTTAAGGCATGCACTTCATAAGGCGGTGTAGAAATCATATCACCGGGTCTAATAATTTCACATTTGGCAGGCTCATCGGAGTCCAGTGGTTTATACCAGTACTCTAGAGCGCCTCTAGTAATCAGAATGTGCTGAGTGGTTTGCTTGTGATAATGATTTCCTCGATCATTGCCTGCCTTTGAATCAATGATGGCTACGTGATGAATATTATCCTTATAAAAAATATCTGCTATCCTTCCTCTGGCGTCTTCGTGCAACTCCAGTGGGCTTTCGACGTCCTTCCAAACGTTTCGCTTGATCATATTAGGCCTTTCAAATGTATTTTTTGTGTTAATCCGGCAAGCTTAAAAAGTTGATTTTGGGATTGATATTATTCAATATTATTTTCAATTTGTCCGATATGTTCCATGATAATATTAGAGCATATACTTCGTCATATTCAGCAAATTTATCATCACCGCATATAGGGATTCTTGTTAGTGGAGTATATTTCCCCTGTTTATGAGGAGATGCATCAGTAACATAGTCGATTATTGTACTGTCCAGGTTATAGAAATTAAGGAATGTATTGCCTTTTGCCGCCGCGCCCACAGCTATGATCGGTTTGCCCGCGGCCTTTATTTCATATATTTTGCTTAAGAATTTATTGCGCTGATCTAGAATGTGATTCATGTACTGACTATAAGTCTGCGGGTCAAAAGCGCCACAAGACTTTTCTTCCTCCATCATCACCCGTACATTTTCCGTTACTTTATGCGCGCCATCTTTATGCTTTGCAAATACACGGATAGAGCCACCGTGGTAATCAACTAACTGGACATCAACAATTTGAAGTCCTACGCTCTCTAAAATTCTAGAGGATGACGTAACAGTAAAATAACTTACGTGCTCATGATATATCTGGTCAAATTTGTGAGTCTCTAAGCCCGATATCCAGTAGGGCAATTCAAATATGAAAGTACCATCGGTAGATAAAAGGTCAGCTGCTGCTTTTGCAAACTCAAGTGGTGCATCAGCATGATTGAACACATTATTGGCAACAATGAGTTGGGCTTCACCATACTGGGCATGTATTTTACTGGCTACGGCTGGTTCAAATACTTCAACCACAGTATCAATATTGCGTTTCTTTGCCAATTCAGCCATGTATGGTGAAGGGTCTACACCCAGTGCCCGGTGGCCTAGCTTAAGAAATTGTTCAGAGAGATAACCATCATTAGAGCCGATCTCAACGATGAAAGAGTCGGGCTCTAAACTTGTTTTATCGACAACAACCTTAGCATAGTCTTCCCAATGGTTCCGGGAAAAGGAAGAATTTGAAGAGGTATACGAATAATCCTGAAGGATGTACCTGTCTTGTGGATTAGTGATGCAGGATGTCTGTATCTGGCCACAATCGTTACACAAATCACATGAGAGAGGATAAACTTGATCAGATTCGCTGAGCCTCGGCTCTGGTATAAATGTATCCGCAAAAGGTTGAATACCCAAGTCAATTATCTTAGTTAGATTTGATGATTGGCATACCAGGCATGAGGTTCTAAACATTGTTGTTCCAATCTATAGATATTATATGATTCATATTCCTTCAGTCAAAAATACAGTTCTCGAATTCATATAAAAAAATGTACCCTCTATGATCCCAAAATCGGACCCACCATAGACAATAGCAGATAGATCAGCTTTAGTGGTCCTACATATGGTTAATAGGCTGTATCGAGCAGCGAAACCAGCATTAAAACCGGCTTATAGACAATTCGGCCGTTACGATTGGTGACCTGTATGGTTTCCGCTACCCCACATTTTCATAATACCATTGTACGGTTTTTCGAATACCATCAGGGAGAGTAATTTGTGGTTTCCATCCAAGCAGTTTTTCTCCCCTGGCTCCATCCAAAGTTTTATGGGTCGCACCATCAGGCTTGCTCATATCGAACCGGATCTCACCCTGATAGCCAACTTCATCCTTGATCATGCGGGCAAGGTCGGCAATAGATACGCCTTCACCAACTCCAATGTTGATTGGACCAAGGTATGGTTCGATGTCAAGAGCCCGGATCAGAGCCTCGGCCCCGTCTTCAATGTACATCCACTCTCTTACTGGTTTGCCGGTACCCCATACAGGCACTGAGGGATCAGCGTTCTTTTTCGCATCAACCATTTTCTTGATCAGTGCCCCCAGGGCGTGAGAACGGACCGGGTCAAAGTGATCGCCGGGACCGTATATATTAGGGGGCACAAGATTTATGGTGTCCGTCCCATATTGCTGGTGGTAAGCCCAGGCGCCGATCCATGACATCTTGCGGGCCATGCCGTACACCATTACCGATTCGTGCAATGGACCGTCCCATATTTCGTCTTCCCTGAAGAGTGTCGCCTGGCCAGGGTACACGCAGTTGGAAACGGGATTGATTATCCGCCTTACGTTTTGACGATGGCAGGCCTCAATGATATTGACGGTCATGAGCAGATTATTCCGGAATATCTCCGCTGGATGCTCGTAGCCGAACTGGATGCCGCCCACATATGAAGCGCAGTTTAACACATAGTCCGGATTAGTTTCCTCAAAGAGCTTATTCGTTTGATCAGCGTCCCTTAAGTCCACGCCGGTAGTTAGCGAAGTCCTGTGAAATTCTAGCCCCTTGCTCGTAAGTAATTCACAGACGGTCTTCCCAACAAAACCAGTCGCCCCCAATACCAGTATCTTGGAGCTTGAAAGCTCCACTACTGGCTCTTTCTTTGAGTATCCAGGTCTGCATCAACCATTACCCTGACTAAATCCTCAAACGTAGTCTTTGGTTCCCATTCAAGGTCTTTTTTAATCTTTGATGCATCACCAAGCAGCAAGTCTACTTCCGTGGGTCGGAAATATGCCGGATCTATTTCTATTAAATCCTTGCCTGTTTTTTTTTCAAATCCCTTTTCGTCTACGCCAGAGCCTTCCCACCCCAGTTCGATATCAACACATCGGAAGGCCGCTTCGCAAAATTCCCGCACCGAATGAGTTTGGCCTGTTGCACAGACATAATCACCTGGTTTGTCACTTTGCAACATCAGCCACATTGCTTCCACATATTCCGGCGCATAGCCCCAGTCCCTCTGAGCGTCAAGGTTACCAAGAACCAGTTTATCTTGAAGCCCCAGTTTTATCCTGGCCGCGGCCATGGAAATCTTCCGGGTCACGAAGGTTTCACCTCGTCGGGGTGATTCGTGATTGAAGAGGATGCCATTAGTCGCGAAGATGTCATAAGCTTCCCGGTAGTTCACGGCGATCCAGTAGGAGTATACCTTGGCGGCAGCATATGGACTGCGAGGGTAGAAGGGGGTGGTTTCCTTTTGCGGTGTCTCCTGCACCTTGCCGAAGATTTCTGAACTGGCCGCATTATAAAAACGAACATCCCATTCGTTTTCCCGGATGCCATCCAGGAGGCGGACCGTTCCCAGCCCCGTGATATTGCCGGTATATTCCGGCAGATCAAAGCTGACCCGGACGTGGGACTGGGCGGCCAGGTGGTAGATTTCATCGGGCTTGACTCTCCTCAGGAAACAATTGATCATCCCTGGGTCGGCGATATCACCCCAGTGCCAGGTAAAGTTCGGATATTTCTCGGGGTTATCGATAATATGATCAATGCGGGAAGTATTGTAGGTACTGGCCTTACGGATTATGCCATGAACCTCATAGCCTTTTTCCAGCAACAGCTCGGCCAAATATGAGCCGTCCTGACCTGTTACACCGGTAATAAGTGCTTTTTTCATGATGATTGGCAGTACTTAAATAGAAATTAACGGCTAACCTTACCACCGCATTATTATTAGTACTTAACTGTACCTGAGGGAGTTTATGAACGTCGTTTCCATCGAACAAGTGCTATTGTTCTCGGGGAGAGTGCAATTGACCGTTCCCCCAAAAATTGTACCAATTGAAGTAAAAGTTCTCCCGTCGGTCATAGGAAGCTGCATTAGGAACACGCGCGGTGCATCAGGAGAGCCATAATCATCAGTCTGCCGGGAGTCAAGGAACCTGCTCTTCCAGGGCGTCTAAAATGGCATCGTGGGTCGGCTGCTCGCCCTTCAATACCTTGATACAGTCCTCAGCGGCACCCAGTTCCATCAAATAGCGCGACGCGCGGGTTGATGCACCTATGTGAGCAGTCAGGATGACATTATCCAGGTGAGTCAGGGAACCTTCATAAGGTTCCTTTTCGAAGACGTCCAGGGCTGCACCAGCCAGGTGTTTCTGGAACAAGGCATCGGTCAGAGCCAATTCGTCTACAACTGGCCCCCGGGATGTATTGATAAGATAGCTGTCTGTTTTCATCATGGCGATGGTTTTGCGATCAATGTAATGATAGTTATTTTCGTTGATGGGAATATGGAGGCTGACCAGGTCAGCATTCTTGAACAGTTCCTTTTTCCCGACCCATTCCAGATGATAGGTTTTGCCGAAATCGATATCCGGCTCCAGGTCACAGGCAAGTATCCTGGGGCCGAAGGGTTGCAATAGCTTGCAGACACGTTTGCCGATGCGTCCCACACCTACAATGCCGATGGTCATCTCCTCCAGTAGAAATCCCATATAGCGGTTCCAGGTCCCCTCCCTGACGGAGTGATCCGACATGTGAATGCGCCGCATAAGACCGATGATATTGCACATGGTAAGCTCGGCCACGGCCTGAGAAGGGGCGTCAGGGGTATAGGTAACAGCAATACCGAGTTCCTGACAGGCTTTTAGTGGCACGTTGTCCAACCCGATCCCCACACGACTGATCACTTTTAACCGAGTATTTCGCAGAATCTCTTCCGGGTAGGGTTCGGTCCCGGCAATGACAGCATCGGCATCTCCAATGAAATCTGCGACTTCATTGCCCTTCAAACGCCGCCTGTAGGAGTTTGTTATTAACTCCCAGCCCGTCTTTTCCAGCAGATCAAGAGGTTTGCGGCCTGACTTGCCAAAAGGATAGGTAGCAATCACAACACGATACTTATCCGGCATAGCTGCAAAATGCCCCACACGCGTTTATTATGCAACCAATATTATACACTTTTAACAGCTTAAATCTTTTTGAATTGCTCATGCGTAAACAGCGCAAGGGTTTCCGCCAAGTGAAAACTGAATTCATCATCGATATCGATGGACTCAATCTTGGACATCTCGTAAATCATTGGCGCCTCACCGATACGGCGGATATTCTTGTTGAATGATTCCTTGGTGAAGATGTATAGGTTTGAATTTTCTTCGTAAATCGAGTCCAGGTCCTGGGTTCGAATGAGGGTGTCCGGGTTGTGGTTAATTGGCCTGCAATCTTTGTCATAAAAACGGCTTTGAAACCGGTTCACCGAAAACAAGGAGTCGTATTTGTCTTCATTTTCGACAAACAGCTTCAGGGACTTGCCAATGGTTTCCGCTTTTAAGAGGGGATTGGTGGCATGTGTCTGGAGGTAGATATTTGCATTGATTACTGTCAGATCATGTTCAATAAGCTTATTGACGCTCACATGGTCGCCCCTTAGTTCTTTCGGACGCTCAATGACATTCACTTTCGGAAACAGTCCTGGCGCTTCGTCCATCACCAGAGGACTGTCCGTGTTGATGATGACTTCATCGACTGCGTAGGTGTTTTCAAGGGTCTTCAGAATATGGTGGTAAAGTGGTTCCCCGCAAAAACTGAGGAAGTTCTTGTTCTTTACCCTTTCACTGTGTTCCTTTATAGGGACAAGAGCGATAACCTTCCTGTCATGAATCATTACCAAGTCCTTTTCTGATCTGGTCCAATCCTTGTCGGCACGCTTCCCCAATCATAGTAATATCAAGACTATAACCGATCATTTTATAGCCCTGTCTAATCTTACTGAGCACTTCATCCGGCGAGGGCTGGACAACATGAATACCGGGAAGAATACCATATTCTTCGCACTTTTCGAGGATTGTTTTCAGAGCCTTCAGATACGAAGGATGTTCAAACTGAGAGGTTATCCCCAGCGAGGCAGATAGATCATACGGGCCGACCATTGCTGCGTCAATGCCAGCCACAGAAAATATTTCATCGATGTTTTCTATAGCTCTGGCGTGTTCGATCTGAACACATACGAAGATATTTTCATTGGCTGTTTCCATATACTCATTGAACTCAAACCCATAGCCATGACTGCGACCATACCCGACGCCCCGCTCACCCAGTGGGGGGAATTTGACCGAACGCAGTAATTCCAGGGCATCCTCTTTGGTATTGATAAGAGGTGCAATCACACCTATCGCGCCTGCGTCAAGGTAACGTTTGGTTTCTGCATAAGCATTTCCAGGCAAGCGTACCATTGGCTTGCACGTAGGGTTACCGGCTTTTATCGCCTGGAAAAGGAGCTGGGTTTGATAGATATCTACCGCTGAATGCTCTGCGTCCACTACCAGAAAATCAAACTCAGCAGCACTCATTATTTCTGCAACAATGGGACTTACTGTATTGATCCAGCTGCCGATTAATAAATTATCATCCATAAGAGATATTTTAAGTAGTTGTCCCTAAAAGACTCTCATCAGGCAAAAAAATAGTTGAGATTGGTTGGTATTTCAAAACTAGACTGTACATATTCAAAGCCTTTGGGACACTCAGGAGTTAATTTATAAGAGATATATCTCGTTTCCAAGACTTTGCAGACACCCAAATTCCGACATTGAAGTAGAAAACCACGGTGATGAGGGATATTTTTCCGCATGGATCCCTTGTATGTTCCCCATAGTTAAGATCAGTGGTAATATTGTTTGAATCAATCATCAGTAAGCGTTTTTCTTGGGGCGGATTGAAGGCGAAGTGGATCCCGAGATCTGAGAACCTGTCCCGAAGATCGGCTCCCGTCTTCACTCATGGGGGTTCCCACCGCGATAAAAATAAATTCGCTGGCTCAGTGGGACTAAATGTCTAGCTGGCATCCGCATCGATTGGGTAGATAAATATACTGCAATAATCGATAGATATTTCTGCTAACCCGATTTTTAAGTGCGCAACCCGTGTCTCAAGGAATGAAAGCGGATTTCCAGTCCGTATCCGAAAATATGGCGGAAGTATCTGATTTGAAGTGTCTGAACCTCAAATGGGCTTAGGCCCATGTAGGCATGGCGGGGAGGGCTTGCTCAAACCGGGTGAGAAGCTCCTCTTCAAGTGTCTCGGTATACCGTTCACCCAAGAAGGCATCAATAATATCGTCGTGGAAACGCTGCCAGAATGCTTCCTCATCGCCGGGTATGATAGGATAGAAGCGGGCGCCTGCAGCTCGGGCTGCCCGCAGATCTCCAGGAGCGTCACCGATCATGAGAACATGGGCAGGATCATATTTACAATCGGTGACGAGCTGCAGGTGCTCCTTCTTACTGCCCATTTCCTGGCCGGCGATGATGGCTACATACCTGGCAATATTATTTTCTTCCCATTCCCGGAACAGAGCTTTGTCTGGTGTAGAAGAGACAACGATGGTATCGGCCCTTGAGGCCAGTTTCACCAGGGACTCCCTCACTAATGGGAACGGCGGGACCTCTCTCACTACCCTTGCCACCGCTTCGTTAATAGCTAGGCTCCAGTCAAGAACCTGTTCTAGTTCTTTGCTCGCTGTCCGCAAGATTTCATCCTTCAAAGCCGGATTTCCCAGCTCGGTTTCCTTCTCAGTCCAGACCCGCAAATCCGGCAGCTTCGGTATTTGAGTCCCTCGGCGCTTGACCTCGGGGCGCTCTCTAAGCCAGTCAAAGGCCTTCAGTAACGCCAGAAACCGGTTACACCCGCGATCTCGGGAATACAGATTGACGAATTCCCAGGCTTCACGGGCGTACTTGGATACGGAAGCCAGATTCCATTTCTCGATGGTGACCGGGCAGAAGCATTCCTTCTGCTTCGGCTCCATGGAGTCAAAAACACACCCATCAGAGTCAATACCTACAAGGTACTCATGTTGCGGCTGAAAGTTCTCAAGGTCCTCACGAGTATACACCAATGTCTTCTCCTTTTACTCTTTTGCTTTCAACCAGACCATCGTGCGCTGTTGCCTGATGGTGTATCATCGCTCTTGCGATGTTGCTACCGCGCCGAAAGCGTTTAGCAGGTCTTTAACAAAATGGTTCCGGGGGATTGCCTCACCGATCCCCTGGAACCCACAACATTACCATAGCGAACAACAGAGAAGCGCGTACGTCGACTGCCCACAATGTTATTGGCCGCCACAAAAAGTTTATCCGAGGCTAGTTTAGTGGCGCCGTAGAGGTTGATGGGATTGGACGCTTTATCCGTGGAGAGGGCAATTACATTTCTTACCTCATTCTCAATGGCCGCACTGATGACGTTCTCGGCACCATGTAAGTTTGTCTTGATGCACTCCATGGGGTTGTACTCGGACGCCGGAACCTGCTTGAGGGCCGCGGCGTGCACCACATAATCGACACCATGCATGGCTTCTCTTATCCGGACACGACCACGCACGTCTCCGATAAAATAGCGCATTACGGGTTCATGAAAGACCTGCTGCATCTAAAACTGCTTGAGTTCATCCCGGGAGTAGATGATGATCTTCCCGGGCTTGTAGCGTTCCAGCAGGGTTTTTACGAGCCGTTTCCCAAAGGAACCGGTACTTCCGGTAATCAGGATGGTTTTACCATCTAACATGGAATGACTACTCCGCTCCTTTCTAAAAATGGAATTGAAAACAGGAAATGGACTTCATCTGCTTAAACCTCCGCTGTTTCAAATGTACGTAATATAAACAAGTTAACTTGCTCGGTCAGGTAAGTTTACGCCGGAACAGGCTGATTAGCTTCCCTAGCCATCTTGAAGAATCAAGGGTCGCTTTGATTTCCTCAAGGCTCTCTTCCTGAGATTTATCACCCCCCAGGTTATTAATAAATTGCCCAATATAGGCCAAGCCTACTCCTGCAAAAAGGCCTAGCATGAGTCTCAATACCATGATGAGTTTCCGCTTCGGCGCGCTTCTTTCCAGAGGAGGCACCGGTGCCTCCACCACCGTAATCACCGGCTGTTTGTGCTGCAGTTCGATCTCAGATTGCATCAACTGGGTTTGAAGTTCGCGATAAAGCTCCGTTTTGATGGTTACCTGTCTTTGCAGACGCTCTACTTCGACCCTGAGGCGGGCTGTCTGTGGGTCCCGATTGGCGTCAAGGAACCGGGCAAGATTTCCTTCGGCTTCTTCCAGGTCAACGCCAGCCTCCTCGAAGCGGGCGCCAATGAACTCCAGGTTCTCCCGAGCCTTTTCCGTATACAGATCCTGCACCCTCAGCCGGAGATTATCAATCAGCGTAACAATGATCTGGGCCGAAAGAAAGGGATCTCTGGTCGTGGTTGAAATTGTCATCATCCCGCTGCTTCGGGCAACATTGACCGAAAAAATGCTGTTCAGGAACTTGATGCTCTCATATTCATCCCAGGTGAGACCGACTATACCGCTCACCTCCTCGGGGACTTCGTCGACAGAATCAACTCCCCGAACCATACGCAGGATATTCCCGGGCAGATCGATTGTCACGGCCGGATGCTTTTTATCAGGATTTTGGGCAAACCCGGATGCCTGGTCTGG
>VRUF01000135.1 GCA_019456245.1 Planctomycetota bacterium
GTATCCAAAACCGGCACTGCTGAATTCATTGATGCCCATGTACACATAGCTTTTATCATTGTTTACGAGTGAAATGTGCGGCTGTATGTATTTATTGTCGATATTTGTTTTGAATTCCACTTTCTGTTCAATCCATTTTTTGCACTCTTTCGCAATCGCTTTACCTTTAAGCTCGTTTTTCAGGTTTATTTCAAATTCAGTGCCGCTAATAGCCTTTTGCCTGAAATTGGCATGTATCTGAAACTGCTTTTGTTCTCTTTTGTTTTTGTCGAATTCAATAAAAGCCGGGTCTGTAAAGATAAAGCTCAGCTTATCAATCTTTTTCAGCTCATTTTTTAGTGATTCAAAACCGTAGATAGAAAAAATACCGGCCGCAACCTGAAGTTTGCTTTCTCTGTTGATATTCTTTTTAAAATCATCACCGACTTTGTCAGTCTTATTATTGAAGCTTTGAATCACCTTTCAGTATCCATTATTCTCTTCAAAATCTTTCTCCCTGCCCAAGACGGATGTTAGGCATTCTTGACGGGCAAGTTTTTATTGATTTCATACACATAACGACCCGGTTAACTTGCTTGAGGAGCGAAGCGACGAAAGTCAAGTTCAACCGGATGTTATGCATTAACTTTTTTTAATCCAATTAGCGCCCACGTCTGATAATGTATCATTTAATAGTCGCTAAATCACCTTGTGCTTTACTTCGGACATTATCACCGCTTACCGTTATTTATTTTCGATTGAACGGGATCTCTTGCCCACGGTTGTCAATCGATAATTCAGAGATCGATAATGTGTTTTCCGATATGCTCGGCAAGCCTGACGGAAACAGCGTTACCGATCTGTTTCGCAATATGTTTGTTGGATCCGAAGAAAACATAACCGTCCGGGAACGACTGCAGGGCAGCCGCTTCGCGCAGGGATATCGCCCTGTCCTGTTCGGGGTGACCATATCTGCCGTTGGAGATGCTATTGCATCGACCTGTAAGGGCAGGGGCTGGGCTATCCCAAGACATCCGTCCATACACGTCGGTATGCCCTTCATAATTCCCCTTGTGACATTCCAACCTGAGGCTATTCGGCCATGACCTCCTATCCCCGCCGTCATGAGGTGTATTGCGGAGACGTTCGAGATTCAAACCCGTGATGGATGCGGCAACATGATTCGGAATATCGGGATGGAATTCTCCCGCATCGATCGCCGGAAAGTGGCTGATAGCATGCCGTACCGTTCGGAAGGGGCGAAGACTGCTTCCGTATTTCGGTACCGGCAGTGATGCCTGCACGTGCCTTGTCGCAAGCAAAACGAGACGACGTCGATTCTGAGGAACACCGTAACGTTTCGCATCGAGAATACCGCAGGCATACTGATAGCGGTTTGCTTCCAGCATGTGAAGAAAACGGCGAAAGGTACTGAACCCGCGTACCTTGGTAATGCCCGGAACGTTTTCTATCAAAACATATCCGGGTAAAGCGGCCTCAACGAGGCGACCGAACTCACTTAACAATGTTGCGTCATGCCGTTGTCCGTTTCCCTTGCGTTGCGGACTGAAAGGTTGGCATGGTGCACATCCAGCAAAGAGCACGTTATCATACTCGTGCAGCCTCTCTGTCGTGCCCAGCGCCTTCAGAGTGATTTCTCTCATATCTGCATGAATGAATCGGGCACCGGGATTATTGTATTCGTACGTGGACCGGCAGTGCTCGTCGCAGTCAAAACCTGCAACGACTTTTATACCCGCGTCGAGCAACCCCCGGGTTAGGCCACCGGCACCGCAAAAGAAATCGAAAGCCCTCATGTTTGCTCGCTGTCACCTCAACCTTTCAGCAACGCGACGATTTCGTCGCGCCACGAGTCAAGATCCCGATCCGGCAATCCAGGCCTGCAGGCGATCTGCAGATATGCCCATGCGACGAGCTCCCGGAAGGGACTGTCAAGGGAGGCAATTCTGAGAAATTCTGCATCAGAGATGCTTATATCGTTCACAGGTATGAATTCCATATTTCGCATGTCAGCCGCCATTGTCGGGATTCGCCCTTTCAGGCAAGGGAAGGGAATTACGGCTTCGAAATATCCATGCGAGAGGACCGTGCCGGGCAAAAGTTTCTTAAGCTTTGCGAGGCTCCTTCCTTTTAGGCTGGTGAGGTCCAGACCTTCCCTCATGGGACAACAGCGTGCGACCAGCACATTGTCGACCTTCGGCGTGCGACCATCGGAAGCAACCAAATCGCAAGAAGGCGTGAGGACCACCCGGAAAGAAGTGGGATCGGAATATCCGCCATCCACCTTCATGAGGATGTCACCCAGCTTGATATTCGGACCTATCGGCGGGCTGAGATACTGTTCCCAACTCGCCAAACGGTCCCCGGGTGCCGTCATATCGTCCATGAGGGCAGCAAGACGCCGTCTTCCGGCTCGCAAGATCACGTTATTATGGCGGTCGGTATCGTCAAAGAACCTGAATGCATCGGGAGCCACTTCGCGCAGAGCAAGAGCGAAGGATTGCAGTATATGCTCCTCTGCTCCGTGCAGAGCCTCGACCTGGGGGCGTAATTCTCCCAATGCCTTCAGCACTTTCCTTGGACTGCCTTTTCCCTTTTTAATGCTCTTCACGAACGGATGCGGTTCGTATTTGTCATTATAAATGTCCGGCTCGGCCGAGTACACGACTAACGGACAGAAATGCTGATCCCATATGAAGTCGCGAGCCTTCAAGCCTTCCGGTTCGGGCTCTGGAGAAGCTCCGCCGATCAGAAGATCGAGTATCACGATGTCGGGACGGAACGACGCGATCTTGTCCTCCGCTCCGTCAAATCCCGACACTTCGTACTGCATGTCCGCCTGTTCCCTCTTGATCAGATTCATAACGGGCTCGACGGCGCTAGGATCGTCCTCGATGAATAGCAGTTTCATCATTTGCTCGTCTCCCTCTTTCATCTCTGCTTGCGCAAAGGCAAATCGAAGGCGAATGATGCTCCGCCTTTCGTACCGGGATGTTTTGTTGACATGCGGCCCCCATATACAGCGACCAATTCCGAAGCCACGGTGAGCCCCATCCCGATCCCGCCGGGCTTTCTGGTCACACCGGGCCAGAAAACCCTCTCCACGTCCTCCATATCAATCCCCGGTCCCGTATCATGAACCCACACGCGAACACGCTCTCCACCGCTGATCGGCGTGAGGTGAAACTCCAGTTCTCTGTCTTCCTTCGGCACGTCTCCCATCCAGTAGACCGCATTCGTTACCAGGTTCAGGATGATTGCGTCCAGTTCACCGGGATCTGCAGCGACTATGGTTGCGGAATCGGGCACACGGCATCGAACGTGCTTTTTCTCGATTTCACCCCGATGCAGCGTCAGGCAATCCCTGATCTGATCTTCCAGGACCGACTGTCGCTTCCGACGCTTGAACCCGCGACTCGCCAGAGGGGCAAAGGTGTCGGCAAGGCGTTCCAGGGCATTCACGGCGTTGTCGGTGCAGCGGAACTCTTCCTCGATGTCCCTATCCTTGAAGGGGCCGAACCTGTTCTTGATGAACTCCAGAAAACTGCCGAATGCCGTCGTCCGTGTACGAATTTCGTGAACCAACATCTGGGCAATCGTTCCCACGGTCGCCAAGCGGCTGTAGTAAACGAACCTATCCTGAATCGTTTTGCGTGCCGAGTCCAGGGAACTGCTGAACGCACGAAGCAGGGGAACCGTTTCTGATGCTTCAGCCCCTTCCTCCGAAAGGGCGATGACTTCCGCGACAAGCTCTTCCGAAGACAATCCTTCGAAGAGATCATCCATGGGTTTTTCACGATCGGGCTTGATACGATCTTCATCTCGTTCGTTCTCGAGAAGAGCTATGACAGCTTTGAGAATTTCTTCAAATTCCGCCACCTCGATACATGAGGCAAGACGCTCGCGGTCACTTGTGTCTTCTATCTCTGGATTATTCTCGCCCGATATCGAAACGTAGCCGACAAGCTGGCTCGTGCTCAGGCGCGTTCCAACCTTGCTGACACGTCTGAGATCGAGTCCCAGCCAGTCGCGGGCGTTATCCGATTTCGGCAGTACGAGTACGCCGTGCCGATACACGGATATGCCCTTATGCGCGCGAATGACTGTGCGAACCTGGCTCTTCTGAAACTCGAAACGTTCGGCGATTTCCAGTGTGTCATCAGGCGCGATGTCCCATACCCTGATTTCGAATGAAAATGGGCCGCAATGTGCCGTGTCAGAGGAATACGGAAACCGTTCTTTGTCCTGGATGGCATCGTGAATTTTCTCCCAAGTGAATATCAATTCCTTCTTTCTGGCCGTACCCTCCACAATGGGAGCGAATCGGTATGTGCCCTTGACGTTACCAGTCTCATCGACACTTCCACTGATGCTGTATTTCGGCTTCGACAGGAATTCGGGGGACTCGATCTTCACTTCCTCGGTTTGAGACTTTCCAAAGCCGGACAAAAAGATGTTGAAGTCGCCAAGGTCTGAGAATGGCGAAATCAAACGAGCCAGGTTTTCCTCAAGGTCCGATACGCGGGATTGGTCCCAATGTCCTTTCAGACCATAAATACGGAGACGAGTGCCGGATTTCCTGAACGGTGATTCTTCCCGGTATTTTCTGTATCGGACGAAGCTGTTCGACATGTCGTCTCCTGCCGAAATATCGGCCCAATTGACATCCACTTCCCAGCAGGAATCTCCCTGTGCCTGTGTAAGCATTTGGAGATGCTCGCCGAGACGCGCAACGGAAAGACGGCCAAGCCCCTTTTCACCGGCAACGCGACGTTCCTTCTTGCCGCTTCTCACTACGGGATTAAGCTCTTTGAAAGGCGTTGCAACAAGGCACCATACATCCTCGATGATTTCTTTGGCCATGCCGTCACCGTCATCTTCGATTTCCAGAAATGTGCCCAGAGACGGATCGTTGAGGAATCGTAACCACACATTTTGCGCGAACGCGTCGTATGAGTTCTTGACAAGTTCGATTACTGCTACGACGTCATTTGTTACGAGGTCCGCACCCAAGGCAGCGAATACCCTCGGATGCATGCGGAACGATATCTGTTCGAATCCGTTCGTCTCTTTATCTTTTCTTTTTGCCATGTGTGCTGCCTTTTCCGGGCTTGTTGGTCGTTCCGCTCCGAGGTAATAGCGGAATCTCCAGCTGTTTCCGCTTCGACTTCAGGAAACCGGCAGCTCGCGCGGCAATGCCATCCAGTGCCTCTGCCCGTTTCGTTTTCGGTTTTCGGAATCCGCATTCCCAAATGATCAGAACGTGCCAGCCGATTCTCCTCAATTCGGATACCGCCTGGGAATCTCGCCTCGCATTGTCCTCGAGTTTCTTCTTCCACCAGGCCCGACGTGTCTCTGGTATCGAAGAGAGATGGCACCCGTGATAATGCCAGAAGCACCCATGTACGAAAACCACAGACTGATACTTCGCGAAGACCATATCGGGCGTTCCGGGAAGACTTTTTACGTGCAGACGATAGCGGAATCCCATGGCAAAGAGGCGACGTCGTATTTCCAATTCGAGCTTTGTGTCTTTGGCTCGAACCGAAGACATCATCCTGCTTCTGGTCTCTTTGTTCACAGTGTCAACCATTATTACAACCTAGTCAACATTGAAGCGCGAACGACGGCAGTACTTACATCCATTGATCTAGATGCTCTAGGTTGTCTTCTCGAGCTGGATAAAGTCCTCCAGCCATCCGAAAATATGGATTGCATGACGATTAATTTTAACTCTGAATTCAGTTTCGCTCAATGGAATTAACTAAATTCATAGCGCTCATAACGTAGAGTTGAACTGCAGCGCCGACCGCTGAATTAAAATTACTTCAGCACAACAATACAGACCGCTTCAGTCGGTCCTCAAGCGGTCAGCTCCAACGAATTGTTGTGGTATGATTTTAGATTTATACATCGCAATTCGGTCATCTTTACTAGGGCAACTTCAACTCCAAATCTTTCTCTCATTTTCTCCTTAGAATGTTCACCCTATGGTAAGCAAGAAACTCAGCCTTAGGTGGAAAGGTCCTAGGATAGGAAAACGTTAATCTGCTTAGGCTATTTGATATATAATTTGGACAGTTGGTTGAGATTTGCACGTTCATTCTGTCATCGAATGTAAAATAGCCTCGATCAAACAACTTGTCATGCCATGCACAAAAACAGATTGCGTTCGATGGATTTAGTCTATTCTTTTTGTCGATTGCCCATGGAATGATGTGACTACAAATTAAAAGCTCTCGTTCGTCGACTTCACACAATGCGCACCTTACATAGTCTGCTAATACGATATTTCTTAGTGTACTCTGCGCAAGTCTATTTCGAGCATTTCGAAGTGATTCGATTGTCCCCTCCGGTACCGCATAATCTATGGATGGATTCATCACAATGTCTTTAACCTTGTCTTGGAATGCTTCTACCTCCTGTAAAAGCTTCAATCCTGTATAATACCGACCTTTTGCGTGAGATAGTTCCTCATTGATAGTTTTCTTTGCCAGAATACCTTTCCGGTTTTCATGAATATCATAATTATGCAAGATAGACATGGTGACAAAACCGCCACCATGGTTAGGGGCTGGAAGACCAAGGATTTTTCTTTGGATGTCGCGATGGCTTTCGGATCTTTCGAGATATGCTCGGAGCACTTCAACCTGTATATCGATATGAAAATCTTCTGCTTCACGACCCGGCATTTCTACTTCCTGAATGTCATGTAGTGCGGCATATGAGCACATCCTAATAGCAAATCATTATCACCAGTGGTGTTCGATCCACGTTCACCATATTACGAAATACCACAAGCAGTAACCGGCGCACATATAGTACGCGCGGCTGACGAAAAATACGTCTGATTTCATGGTATCGTTATGCATATATTTCATGAATTGCATCCAATAGACCATAAACTAATAGCGGACTATGAACTCTTGCTTCAGGATGGGCAAAGGACACAACATATTTATGGGCACGCCTCTCATACCACCAGATACCCCTTTTTGTTGTTCTCCATTTCATCGAGTCATGACCTGCCACAAATCTAAACAAATCTGCCGTACCCCCACAAATCGTTAGATCAGGGTCGTATATTGAGTATTGGCTGCGAATATAATCTTTATCTTCATTTGCGACAGAATTCAATGATGCATGATTGGTAGTATGTGTGCCCGGTGATTTCTTTAGGTTTATAGCGCAGATACTCTTTAGTGTTTCAATTCGAAAATAATTTGTGATTTCTTCATAGAAATCCCAACCAGGTATTGAATTTAAGTTCCTGATTCCATGAACCCACCTGGTAACATTGTCCCATGTCTGGGGTCGACCACCTTTGGACAAGAACTCTCTTAGATCCCAACCACCGCCACCCGGAGCATTCACTTCTTTAAGGATAATGGCAATTCTCAGACTCGATTTTAGATAGTCATTTTCTGACACGACCCCATCTCGGACAAATTCCTCTCGGTTTCTTTCCCATTGTTGGAAAAGATGTTCCTCTGCCTCAAATATGTTCATTTCTTTTTATGCATAACGCAGAGCTGAGTAGCTTCGTCGAGGCAAGAGCAGTGACAGTTTATCCGTATAAATCCACTGTTACCAGTATCAGGCTCGAAGTCTACTCCAGCGTCTTGTTAAATGGCCATTCCATTTATTCTACCAGCATTTCTGACAATACATTTTTT
>VRUF01000136.1:0-7283 GCA_019456245.1 Planctomycetota bacterium
GGCACGAGGCTTTTCGAGATTCTCTACATTTGACATGTTCTTGGGCGTCCCCGCAAGCATAAGCGGAGGAAGTTCGATCTCAAGAGCAATCTTTGCCGACTCTATCTCAGTTGTTGATTTTTCAATATCTGCCGATGCCACCGTCTTTACCGGTTTTTGCAGAGGTTTCAAATGGTCCATGGACACAAGAGCAACAATGACTATCACCGCTGCCGCGGCAGTAATTGACAGTGCAATCCTCATGCCGAATCTGCGCGTCCCGATCTTTCGAACAGGCAAGTCTTCATCGCCAAGCAGGGCGTTTACATTGTTCTTAAGGTTCGTTATAACATCATCGAGCGAAGCGGCATATTCGCCAAGTGCCTTGTCGTCACCCTGCATCGCATCGCGGTATGCCCGGCATTGGCCGCAGCTATTGAGATGCTTGTCAACTGCTTCCATTTCAGTTTCCAGAACATTGCCGTCCATCATCTCGACGATCTTCTCTTGTATCTGCTCGCAAGTATATTTCATGTTTACGCCCCTTCTTTGCTAAGGAGTTTGCGAAGTTTTTTTCTGCTCCTACTCAAACGCGTCAACACACCTGCCGGTGTGATATTCAGCACGTTTGCAACTTTTTCTGCGCTCTGGTCCTGAAAGTAATAAAGCACCAGAGGCGTGCGATATTTTTCCGGCAAAAGAGAAATCGCCTTTTCCAGTTGCCGGTATTCAGAATCTCTCGTATCAGAGGGCATCTGCTCTTTCTTGTCCGCCAGTTTTTTCCGCGTAAGCTTCTTTCGCCGGATCAGGTCCAGGCACTGGTTTCGAGCGATACTTGTTATCCATGCTGCAAATTGATCCCTTTTCTTCAACCCGCCAATACGCGTAAAACCGGCGATCAGAGCATCCTGTGCGGCATCTTCTGCGTCATGAACATTGCCGAGTACGCCCAGACAGACTCCGAAAACACGGCGCGCATACAGATCGACAAGCTGTGCATAGGCGTTCTTGTCACCTTTGCGACAGGCCTTAACAAGCTCCTTGTCGGTAATGATAGTTTGTTCCGGCTGCATCTGGTTCCGTATCAGCTTAAGACATATTTCATGCTTAGCTGCGATCATCTCATATTTGCGCCGTGTTTGCAAAACAAAATCCCTCAACCCATCTATTGCCCGCCTTGCTTACCGTAAACCTCAACCTCGATATAATGGTTAAAATCGTTTAATGTATTTGTATTGCTGTGGAACCGGACGTACCGTGCAGCTGTGCCTTTGGCGTCTATAAGCTTTCCCTCGTAGCTCTCGACATAATTCTTATCTTTCCCAATGCCGAGTCCATGAGTATTGTCAATATCATTATTAAACAACGTGTTGACATTCATAATAAAATCAGGATCGTCGGCAGTCTGGACAACCATATCAAAGTACACACATTTATACTTATGATAGTGCCACAAAGCAATTGCATATATCTCATAAGACGCGCCAAGGTCGATCGTGATACTCTGTTCAAATGGATCAAGCTCGACATACCCGTCCCCGAACTTCTCGCCGTCCGTAATATCTGCAAGCACTCCGACTATAGGCGTATAACTCGTCGATGTAACAGTCTTACCTAATGCGACATTCATCGTCCCGGCAGGAACAAGCATCGTCGGACGCGTCTGGCCCTTGGCACGAGGCTCTTCCAGATTCTCGATACCTTCCAGATTCTTACGCGTCCCCTCGAATACGAATGGAGGCAAGTCGATCTCCAATGCAACCATTCCCGCCGGTACGTCCGTTTTGCCCACGATCAATGTGCACTCACGCTCATCTTCTGCGGCGGGCTCATTTTTGATAAACGCCAGACAGATCACACTGCTTGCGATGACAAGGCACGCCGCCAACGATAGTTGAGTCATCCTCTTTTTCATAACAGGTCTCCTTAACAATATTTGCTTTTCCGAATTACGGCTCAACATATTCAGCACCCTGACCTTTATCCGCCACACCCTCTGCTCCAGCGAACGGGTAAAACCGGCCAGACGTCTCCCGTCTTCACCGATCTTTCTATGCTTGCTGTTCTTGTTATCAAAGCCATTCACTGATCTTGCCCTTCTTTGGTCCTTTTTTTGTCCATAAATTTGTTTGCTCACATACGATGACGAACACGGACCGCAAATCCTGTCACAATTTTCTGTTAAGGCCTTTTTTTCAAGAATTTTGTGGCATATTGCCGCTGTTTTAGCTTATAACAGAGCCTGTAGAATGATAACGATTGAAAATTCCCATTTTGTTCGCGGTAACTTGGTTATTAACAAATACTTACCATTTTACTCGCGTCCGTTTACTACCCTTAAGGGTATAGAATGAAAAAGAAAGGCCCAGAGGGCTTAACCCAGCACATTGAAAGGCACTTTTATGAAGACAGATGATAATCTCCAGCAGGCTTTTGCCGGTGAAAGCCAAGCCAACCGTAAATATCTCGCTTTCGCGAAAAAAGCTGATGCCGAAGGACTTGCCCAGATAGCAAAGCTCTTTCGCGCCGCCGCCGAGGCGGAAACGGTCCATGCCCACGCGCACCTGCGTGTCATGAAGGGCGTTAAGACCACAGCCGAGAATCTGCAGGAAGCCGTCACAGGCGAAGAGTTTGAATTCAAGAACATGTACCCCGGCTTTATTGAGGACGCACTGGCAGACGATAACAAGGGTGCTTTGAATTCATTCAAGAACGCCATGGCAGTCGAGCAGGTTCACTACAGCCTATACCTTTCCGCACTGGAAAAGGCCAAAGAAGGCAGCGATCTTGAAGACGCTAAGATATATGTCTGTAGCGTTTGCGGAAATACCGTCCTGGACGAAGCCCCGGACAAATGCCCGGTATGCGGCGTAGGCCCCGACAAATTTTCAGAAATAATATAGTCTCGGCCCCAGGGCCGTATCCTTTATTAATCATTAGACATTAGACATTAATCATTTTGAGGTATATATGGATATCAGGGTAAACCTGTCCCGACCGGACATCACCGATGCTGAAATACAAGCGGTAACAGATGTTTTGCGAACCCCAAATCTTTCACTCGGCCCAAAGCTTGGCGAATTTGAAGAGGCATTCTGTAAATATACCGGCAGAAAACGCGCAGTCGCCGTCAACAGCGGAACAAGCGGCCTGTACCTGTGCTTAAAGGCACTCGGAATAGGACCCGGCGACGAGGTCATCACCACGCCGTTTACGTTTATCGCTTCGGTTACTACGATAATGATGGTCGGCGCAAAGCCCGTCTTCGTAGACATCGACCCGCTAAGTTTGAACATGGACCCGGCCAGGGTCGAGGCGAAAATTACCGATAAGACAAAGGCGATTTTGCCCGTCGTAGTTTTCGGCGATCCGACCGGTCTTGACACGGTTTGCGACATCGCGAAAAAGCACAACCTCGTCGTCATCGAAGATAGTTGCGAAGGATTGGGCTCTGAGATCGGTGGCAAAAAGATCGGTTCATTCGGTATGATGAGCACGTTCGCATTTTACCCCAACAAGCAGATCACCACCGGCGAAGGCGGCATGATACTCACCGACGACGACAACCTTGCCGATTTATGCATCTCTCTCCGCAACCAGGGCAGAGGCAAAGGCGGCGGATGGCTCGCACACGACCGCTTAGGTTACAACTACAGACTAAGCGATATCAATTGTGCCCTCGGAATAGTCCAGCTCTCCCGCATCGAAGATTTCATCAAAAAACGCGAAAACGTGGCAAACATGTATCTTGAGGCTCTCGGCGACGACGACAGGCTGATAGTCCCAAAGGCCCCGGATAATTGCAGAATGAGTTGGTTTGTATTCGTAGTGCGCCTTGCCGGCAAAAACATAAATATCGAAAAACGCAACGAGATACTAAAGTCCATGCTGGCAAGGGGAATACAGGTAAGCAACTACTTCCCGCCGGTCTACCTGATGCCCTTCATAGCCGAAGAATACGGCCTAAAAGAAGGCGACTTCCCGGCAACGGATGATGTATGCAAAAGAACAATGGCACTACCGTTCCACAACAACCTCTCAAAAGAGGATATCCAACTAGTAGCAAAAGAACTAAAACAAACCCTAAACGAATTGCTCTAAGATGCCGGATAAACTTAACTATATCAAGAATATGATCTGGATGATGTGCTGTGACGGTGAGATCGCAGGCGGCGAAAAGAATTTTTTGCACAAAGCCGCCAAAGAGATATCCGTTGACATTGCCGACTGGAACCAACTGCTCAAGGAAGTCATCGCCGCAGGCCGCCAGGTCTACCCGATCACCGATCGCGATGAAGCGATAGCCACATTAAAATCGCTGGTGGTTATGGCAAAAGCCGACGGCAAGGTCGTAGATGCCGAGAAGAACTACCTCCTGAAATTCGCAAAAGCCATTGGCATAACCAACGATCAGTGGAAGCAGCTAAGGAAAAATATTGACCTCGAAAAATTATTCGATCCGTTCAGGGATCCCACCTTCGAATCCACAAATTTAAGCGGTTCTATCCTCGCCCTGCGTGATGATTTCGATAAGATAGACGACTTCCTCGCCGTCGCATCGGATTTCGGCGCAACGACAACCGTAGCCGATTACAAAGAGTTCATCGCATCCCAACCTGACGAAAGTCAGATAGTCTGTTTCCATGCCGCGCCGGATAGAGTTGAGACAGTAAGCAGATGCGCCCAGATCCAAAAAAAGGCAGGAAGCAACACCGCCGCGGTACTGACAAGGTACCAGGGCAATCAAGTCCAATACCTGCTCGAGATAGGTCTGAAAATGTGCATCATAGAACCGGTATACACGCAGGATATTATCAATCTGCTTAAATAAAACCACTGCTTCTCTTATAATTTCAGCGTGTGCTTTAAAGTGTATTTCCCGCCCTTTGAATCGTTTCTGTATACTTCGGCGGTGCAGTCCTTGCCTTTAACTTTTATTTTCACGAATGTGCTGGGTGTTCTTTTGTCGCCGTTTCCTCTGCAGTGCCCCACGTCGATCTGGTTTATGCCGTTTATAGTCGCGTATGAGAAGCAGTGTGTATGCCCGCAGATATAGGCGATTACTTTGTGTTTGCGAAGGAGCTGCTGGAACCGGTGGCTGTTTTGAGAGTGCTCGTCGAGATTGTCACCCTTGTGCCGGTGCCTGCCGTTATCCGCATCAGGCAATGAGACGAGCGGTTCATGTCCGATGACAAAAATCATGGATTTTCTATTCTCTTCCAGGTCGGTTTTAAGCCATTCATAAAGTTCGTCGACAACATCACCATTGGTTCCCGTATCGCTTTTCCCGTTGTAATACTCGTTGAGAACTACGAAGTGAACGTTTTCATAATCGAAAGAGTACGTCGTTTCCGTGCAGTTTTTCGGCCCCTTTCGCACAAGACCGTTAACAGGTTTGCTAAGATATTCCCTCAACCATTTCATATCTTCTTTAGTCTCGGATTCGTGATTGCCCACGACCGGATACCACGGGTAATTATAGCCGAACACTTTGCGGTTTGTCTCATAAACGCGTTGCGGCGGATCGACATCGCCGACGCTTATCATAAATGCGCCTTTGCCAAGCTCAGCTATCGCCTCACAGCAGCCAAGGTAATGGTCTGATGAAGGATATTTCGGCGGAGTGTATTCACGCATGTCGGCATTGACAACGAAAGAAAAATTCGCAGCTGAAGCAAACCCGCTTAAAACCACAAAGCCAAGCATTATCATCGTTAACGTAGTTTTAGTTACTTTGTTCACGGCATTGCTCCCTTTGAATTAAATCCGATATTTCCAATTTAAACAATCACAGCACGTAATTTTAGCAGGTTTACCTTGAATTATCAAGGGGAAGCGTTTCAAAGCCCTTAATTATAGGCGATAAGAAAAATACACATTGCGATTTGACTCTGTCAGTTTCATTTCTTAATGTTTAAATGGTTCGGCTGGTTTGTTTAATTAGCCAGCTATACTGATCGAAATGAAATTTACCGTTTTTCGCGGCAAAGCAGCACTACGATCATAAGTTATGGCTCTGCTCGCGGGAATCTACTGCCCTTAAGGGTATTAAACACGAATTTATGGGGGCGACGCTGGGGCTGCCTTTTGGCGGTCCGGCACTTGGGAGTCTGTTTCGCGACAGCCCCGGCTCGTCAAACTTTTCAGTACCATTGAGATATATATGTGGAAAAAATTTGTACTAATTTTAGTGTTATATTTTGCAGGTGTTTTTAGTGCAGTATATTTGCTCGCTCCTGTAGAAGCGGCCAACTGTTCAAGAGCGGAGGTAGCAGCAGAGAAGGTGCACATAAAGCTATGCAAAATGGTCAAGTTTGTAGATGAAAAGGCTTCGAAGGTGGGGAATAAGACAGCAGAGAGATTTGCTAAAAGGTGATGAGACAAGTCAAACAGCGGCGGCATTTGAAAACAGGTGTCGCCGCCGTTTCTGCTTAACCCACGCGATAGAACCCTACGCAAGTGCTAAGATTGGCTGGGTTGTAAGCTTAGAAAGCCTGGATGCAAGCCTCCATTCACAATTCTGCTTCTATTATTGAATCCACATTCCAATCACCTTACCATTGGCCAAATGAATGGACATACGCTTGCCTTTATAGCGTAGTCTGTCGTTGCTACGCTTCGTTGGTTGTCCGAAGGCCTTCAAAACCTGGTCCTCTGTTGAGCCAATTCCGATTCCCTCTACGGTCTTGAACTTGCATGCTTCTTCCATGGCTCTTATCAAAGGTAAATCTTTATTAAAGGGGTTTCCGCATGATATTGCACTAACGGTAACCATGTCCTTGGCCACAATCTCTATGCCCAGATCGCTGTACAGAAAGGATATGCCAGTCGCGTCAACATCCGGTTTACCTAAAATATCTTTCATTTGCTTAACTGTCATCCCAAACTTTATCTTACCAACACCTATCCCGGGACGAATAACCAGATCTTCGGATGCATCTTCAACCCCTTGATCAGATACTGCATCTTCAGCCCCTTGATCAGATACTGCCTCTGTGTTTTGTGATTGACGATCTGTCTCTTGCGGTACTTCGTCCGCTGTTTTTTTGCATCCAACGCAGAAAAATCCGACAAATACAAAAACGCTCAAAATCAACAAAATCTTTTTCATGACAATCCCTTTCAAAATCAGACGATATAAAAACAGGTGCCCAAAAAACCGTTTACTATACTACAGACTCAAATATATGGGGAATGTTACAGAAAAAACAGATTTTTTTGGATTTAAGCCATAACATGGTAAAAAAGCGAAAAAGGCCTCTAACGTTTCTGCTGTCCGGTTGTATTGAAGGCGTCCGTCAGTT
>VRUF01000136.1:7293-7526 GCA_019456245.1 Planctomycetota bacterium
TCACTATACTTCAGACTCTACATTTTTTTCTTTTCTATCCGAATCGTATTTGGTCCCGTTATCTTCCAGACGAGATCATTATCCTGGCAATATTCATCAAGTACCGTCCGGTTAGTCTTATTTTTCCACACATGATCTTTTTGAACTTTGCCTTCTGCTTCGACCTCAAAGTGAATGTCTATAGATTTATGCTGCAAGACCGCATTCCACATTTCGAAAATTCCACTTATCGG
>VRUF01000137.1 GCA_019456245.1 Planctomycetota bacterium
AAGCAACATAAGAAGCTTCACACTGGTACCAGCGAGAATAGTTGTGATCGTAAGAAGGCAGAGTATTACAACCATGTGTGGAGTTATGACTTTGTCTATGAACGCTTGAAAAACGGCAGGAAAGTAAAGATGCTTGTGGTGATCGATGAGTTTACTCGCGAGTGCCTTGCGTTGGATGTAGCCAGGCATTTTAAAGGTAAAGATGTTGTTGAAGTATTGCGTTATTTGTTTGCTGTTCGCGGCTGTCCGAAACATATACGCAGTGATAACGGGCCTGAGTTTGTGTCAAAGGCGGTGCAGAAGTGGCTTGAAGTATCGGGTGTAGATACGCTGTATGTGGCTCCCGGCAGTCCATGGGAAAACGGCTATGTTGAATCATTCAACAGCCGGCTTAGAGATGAGTTTTTAAACAGAGAATTGTTTTTGCATATTGATGAATTAAGGTATGTTGCAGATCGCTGGCGGATGGATTATAATCACTACCGTCCGCACAGTAGCTTGGGTTATATGGCCCCAGCGGCATTTGCGAGCAAGTGTCTTGAGCAAGGCTCCGCTACGCTCCGCCTTCCTCAAGACAAGGAGAATACGTGTGATATACTCTCATAACAACTGGTACAAGAAACAGGGGCACTCCAAGCAGAAGCCCCACATTTCACTTCTAATAGCGTTTCCTGCTGTTCCAACCCTAACCGCCCTAGCAATCTACTTCAAATCACCGCTCTAGTAGACATATAAGCGATAATCCTGTAAAAGGTAAGGTATATGGGGGCAAATAACTGTCGCGATTGCAATAATCTGCTTCTTTGAAACATCTATATGGTCAGTATGGATTTGCATATGTATTTTCTTGACAGTTCGAGATAAAATCAGTAAAATCACCGATGCCGTGCGGATATAAGATGTTCTTTTTGTCCGTTTAAATACTAAATGTCAGTAAATGTAGGAGTTCCTGAGATGTCAAAGAGTAGACGCGAGTTTCTAAAACATTCCATAGCCGCCGGTTCTGCAATTGCTATAGGCGGTTGCGGTGCCTCCAAGGTCCTTACCCCCAGTGCCGATAAGGCTATAGCTGCCAGTCCTCAGATTATTGCCGGTACCGGTCGGGCTATAGGTGCCAATAATCGTCTGCGTATTGCAGTAGCGGGCTTAAATCGTCGCGGCAAAAGTCACCTCAAAGCCTGGGCAGCACAGGCTAATGTTGAGGTTGCATATCTGATCGATCCCGATTCGAGAGTACTTGAAGACAAAATGAGGATTCTTCAAGGTGTGGTCAAAGGCAAGTTTAACTGCAAGGGTATTTCGGATGTCCGCGAAGCTCTCGACGACAAAAATCTGGATGCAATTTCCATCGCGACGCCGAACCACTGGCATTCGCTGATGACCATCTGGGGAGCTCAGGCCGGTAAACATGTGTATGTGGAAAAACCCATGAGCCATGATATTCAGGAAGGTCGTGTCGCCGTAGCAGCTCAGAAGAAATATGGTGTTGTTATTCAGCATGGAACGCAAAATCGCAGCAAACCTGAGATTGCAGGTCTGCACAAAATGATACGCGATCGCAAGTTTGGTAAGCTGAAGATATCTTACGGATACTGCTGCAAGCCCCGTCAAGGCATTGGCTTTAAGGTTCCTTCGGTTTCCCCAGGTAATCTGGACTGGAATCTGTGGCGCGGGCCCGCGATCATCGATCAATATCACGCTAATTACGCCCATTACAACTGGCACTGGTTCTGGGAAAGCGGCAATGGAGACATGAACAATCAGGGCACACACCAACTCGATATGGCCAACTGGGCATTGGACGAAGGTATGACACATCCGACCCGCGTCATGGGACTGGGCGGTCGTTTCCTTTGGGACGATCAGGGTGAAACACCGAACACGATGTTCGCTATTGCAGAATACCCCAATGGGCAAAAGGTGATGTTCAATGTTCGCAACGTTAATTATAGCGGCTATCTCCGTCAGGTTGAAAATGAGTACTATTTCGAAGATGGCGGCAAGATTGTCAAAAATAAATACTATGCCAAGGGCAGTGACACGGGCGAAGAGATTGACATTCCAGACGGCGATGTCACTCCTGGCGGAAACTGGGGCAGCTTCATCGCGGCCTGTCGTGCCGGCGATCCTGGCATGGCTAACGGCAATGTCATGGACGCTCACAAGGGATGCGTTATGGGCCACCTTATGAACAACTCGTATCGTCTTGGCAAAGGCGTTCCTTTCGGTGAGACTGCAGATCGTTTAAGCGAGAACCCAGATGCAGTTGAACATTTCACGAAACTTCACAAGATCATGAGAGACGGCGTTGGTCTTGCAGAACATGACTTTAGCTATACTGTCGGACCGTGGCTGACCTTCGATCCTAAAACGGAACGGCATACAGGCGAATACGCCGACGAAGCCAATGCGTTGTTGAAGAATAAAAATCGCACCGGATTCGAAGTGCCTGATATCAAGGATGTGTAAATATATCGGTGGCTTGAGTCTGTTGGTATAATAATGGCAGCAGGCGGCTGCTGAAGGGCCGCCTGCTGCCGTGCTAACACATACAGTCGGGGGAAGGTAGTGGAATTTTGTCCGGTGTAAATTTTAGCCTGAAATGGAGAATCTTATTAAGAAAGGATTGTATAATGTTGAGAAAGATTTTGCTAACGGTAATGTTGATCGCTGCGGTGGTAATGTTGACTTCTTGTGCTAAAAGCGAACCGGCTGGTAAGTTCACCGGTGCTAAAGGTGAAGTTAAGATTATAACGCTCGATCCGGGTCATTTTCACGCGGCTCTGATACAAAAGGTTATGTTTGATCAGATATCTCCAACGGTTCATGTCTATGGGCCCGATGGACCGGATGTTGCCGATCACCTTAACCGTATCAAAGGTTTTAACACGCGTTCGGAGAACCCCACTACATGGAAAGAAGTTACCTATACCGGTGATGATTTCCTTGAGAAGATGTTGGCGGAAAAGCCTGGAAATGCTGTTGTGATCTCCGGAAATAACAAGAAGAAAACAAAATATATAAAGGCCTGTGTCGATGCGGGACTAAACGTTCTGGCAGATAAGCCGATGTGTATTACACCGGAGGATTTCGATCTACTCAAAGAAGCGTTTGCTTCGGCGAAGAAGAACGGCGTTTTTATCTACGACATCATGACGGAACGGTCGTCAATAACGACAATCCTTCAGAAGGAACTGTCCCTGGATAAGGGCGTGTTCGGTAATCAGCAGGTTGGTACGGTTGATGATCCCGCGGTTATCAGTGAGAGTGTGCACCACTTTTTCAAATATGTAGCGGGCAATCCTATTAAGAGGCCTAAGTGGTATTTTGACACTACGCAGCAAGGTGAAGGCATCGTCGATGTTACCGTACACCTTACCGACCTGATCATGTGGGCTGCTTTCCCGGATAAAATTATCGATTACACGAAGGATATCGAAATTTTAGAGGCGGAACGCTGGCCGACACTGATCACGCTGGACCAGTACAAGAAGGTTACCCATCTGGATATAGATGCGTTTCCTGATTTTCTGCAGGGCAGCGTCAATGCCGACGGTGTTTTAGAGTGTTACGGCAACGGGGCAATTACTTACAAACTCAACGGTATCGTTGCTCAGGCGAAGGTGGAGTGGAGATACCAGGCACCTGCGGGGACGAAGGATACGCATTTCGCCCTGATGCGGGGCAGTAAGTGCGATCTTGTGATTCGTCAGGGCAAAGAGCAGAACTTTAAGCCGGAATTGTACGTCGAGGCCGCCACGGGACAGGATGCCGGTGAATTAGAGGCAGCATTAAAAACGGCAGTCGAAGGTTTGCAGAGCGAATGGACCGGCGTGGCAGTTGTCAAAGAAGGCGACCTGTTGCATGTCACGGTTCCGGATAAGTACAGGATTGGGCATGAGGCGCATTTCGGCCAGGTAACCGAAAGATTCCTGCAATATCTTGTCGACGGTAAACTGCCGGAGTGGGAAGTTCCCAATATGACAGCGAAATATTATACGACGACGACGGCATTGCAGATGGCGGGGAAGTAGTGTTTAGGTTAACTGTTAGAGAATTAAGAATAGAATAAGGAATTGACATTATGAAAACTATTTTGGTGTTTGGTTTTGTGAGCGTTTTTATGTTTTTTAACATTGGTTGTGCTGCATCGAAGCGAGCAGAACAGGGATCCGGGCCGCAAGTGAAATTTGTTCAGGGCGAGGACAAAATCGATGTTATGATCGGCGGGGAACTTTTTACGAGTTATATGTACGGCGGTGAGTTGACCAAGCCAGTTCTGTACCCGGTTAAGACTCCGTCAGGTATCAAGGTCAATCGCGGCGCCCCGTTCGAGGAGATCGAAGGCGAAAAGACGGATCATCCTCATCATGTGGGAATTTTCTTTACCTATGATAAGGTCAACGGTGCCGGGTTCTGGAACAATAGTACATCACCGCCGCAGATCGTACACAAAAAAGTAACTGCGATGAAAGGCGGCCGTGGCAAAGGTAAACTTTGTACTGTTATGGACTGGACCGGTATGAACGAAAATGTTCTGTTGAAAGAAACACGAACGATGGTGTTTACGGCAGGTGAGGGACAATATGCTATTGATTTCAGTATCGACCTGACGGCACAGGATAAAAAGGTTGTCTTCGGCGATACGAAAGAAGGGATGTTCGCTATCCGTGCGGCGCAATGGCTTCGTGAAAGGGACGAAACAGGTCATTACATCAGTTCTAACGGTGACAAAACCGCGAAAAAAATATGGGGCAAACGTGCCAGATGGGTCTCGTTGGAAGGCGATAAGGACGGTAAAGAGGTCGGTATTGCGATATTGAACTATAAGCCAAGTACTAATTATCCGACTTACTGGCATGCTCGTAATTACGGTCTGTTCTCAGCGAATCCTTTGGGACAGGGAGACTTTCAGCGCAGACGAAAACTCAGTGACCCGAAACCATTTGCGCTGACACTTGAACCGGGTGAGAGTGCACATTTTAATTTTTATATGGTCATATATGACGGTAAAAGAACTCCCGAGCAAATCGAAAATATGTTTGCAGGATTCTCTAAATAGTATAATTATACCCTTAAGGGTAGTAAGTGCCCGCGGGTAAAACGATAACTATTTGTTTACAAATAAGTTACCGCGAACAAAACGGGAATTTTCAATCGTGATCAGTATAAATGTTGTCGTGATTGATTATAAAACATGCGGGGTTGAGATCGCAGGCATTGCAGGCGCACGCGGACGGTGGCTGCGATCTTTTGTTTTTATATTCTTTGTGCTAGTCTTGCGATTGCTTGTAGCAGTACTTTTCCGGGCGGTTTTATTATGTGCGCATCGCAGCCTAAGTCGTAGCACTTGGCAACGAGGTGCTTGTCGTTGCTTGTTGTGAACATAATTGTGGAAATGTCCATTAAGTGCCTGTCGCTTTTGATCTCTTTTAAGACCTCAATGCCGTCTACTTTTGGCATTTTGATGTCGAGCAACATGATATACTTGTTTCCCTCTTTTCGCGGATGACCGTCTCCGTTTAGGAAGTCGAGAATTTGCTGGCCGTTTTCAAACCAGATTATTTCGTTTTGAATTCCTGCCTTTCTTAAGCAGTATTCTGTCAAGAGGTAATGGCCATGGTCGTCTTCAACAACCAAGAAGGCGACATTGTCTCTTAGATTTATAAATATATCTTCGTTTTTGGATGCCATACAGGTTCCTTGCATGCAAAGATACGAAAAATACCGCTCGGTTTGTTTTTATTATAATATGTCGTAGCTTATAGGCTAACGAGCCTTATCATTACTAAAACAACACTCCATACCCTCGTTTTATACACAATATCAGATATTATCACTATCGGAATATTATTGGTCAAGCGTGAAAAATTCTTTTTTAAGTCTTCATGCTAGCCATTAGCTGTTAGCTGGTTTGGTTACTTTTGGGGTTAGAATTACGCCTTTTTTATTTTGGCTGCGCAGGCTTTGAATTCTGGTATTTTTGCTATCGGGTCAAGTGCGTCGTTTGTGAGCATGTTTGCCGGGGCTTCTTTGAAGTGGAACGGCATGAAGATCCAGCCTTTGCCAATGTCTTCGGTAACTTTTGCCGGGGTTGTTACTTTGCCCCTTCTTGTTGTTACCTGTACCATCTCGCCGTTTTGTATTGATAACTCTTTTGCGTCTTCGGAGTTTATTTCGACGTAGCCTGTCGGTGACTTCTGGTCTATTGCCGTGGACTTTCTTGTCATTGTTCCTGTGTGGAACTGGTATAGCTGTCGTCCCGTTGTGAGTACGAACGGGTAGTCCTCGTCCGGTGATTCGGCTGGGGGTTTGAAGTCTACGGCGTGGAACCTGCCGAGTCCGCGTGCGAATTTGTCCTTGTGCAAGAATTTTGTTCCGGGATGGTTTTTGTCGGGACATGGCCATGCGATGCCAACCTTGTCGATCCGGTCGAATGAAATTCCGGCGTATATTGGTGAGACTTGCGCGATTTCGTCCATGATTTGTTCGGCGTTTGTGTAGTGCATGTCGAAGCCCATTCTTCTTGCGATTTCACAAGTGATCTGCCAGTCGAGACGGGATTGGCCTGGTGAATAGAGGGCCTTTCTTACCCGCTGGATGCGTCTTTCGGTGTTTGTGAAGGTGCCGTCCTTTTCGGCGAAACTTGCGGCTGGGAGGACAACATCGGCGTATTGGGCAGTTTCGGTGAGGAAGATGTCCTGGACAACGAGGAATTCTACGGTTTCAAGACTCTTTCGGGTGCGATTTAGATTAGGGTCCGAGAGGGCCGGGTTTTCGCCCATGAAGTACATGGCCTTGATCTTGCCTTCTTCGACAGCGTGCATTATTTCTACTATTGTCAGGCCCTTGTTGGGGGAAAGTTTGGCGGACCATGCCTTTTCAAATTTTTGGCGGTTTACCTTGTCCTCAACTGACTGGTAGCCCGGGTACACATTGGGTAGTGCACCGAGGTCGCATGCTCCCTGTACGTTGTTCTGGCCGCGGAGCGGGTTTACTCCTGTGCATTCTTTGCCGACGTTTCCTGTTATCATGGCGAGGTTAGCGAGAGAGAGTACGTTGTCGGTTCCGGTTGAGTGCTGGGTAATTCCCATGCTATAGATGATGCTTGCGGCGGATGCGGAGGCGTAGGTTCTGGCGAGATCGCGGATTTGGTCTGCGGGGACTGTTGTGATTTTTTCGGCCCATTCGGGAGTGCAGTTTTTTACGGCCTCAGCCATTTCGTGGAAGTTTTCGGTGCGGGTTTCGATGAAGTCTTTGTCGGCTAGATCCTCGTTTATAATTACGTTGATCATCGCGTTTATTAGTGCAACGTCGGTGCCGGGTTTTTGGGTGACGTGCATTTTTGCAAAACGTACAATGTCGATAGTGCGCGGGTCGGCGACGAGAAATTTTGCATATTTGTTTAC
>VRUF01000138.1 GCA_019456245.1 Planctomycetota bacterium
TATTTGCCTATTGCAAAGCAGATATTCAAGTTGCTCAGCAGAGTCAGTTTCATATTTTCCTTCGGATAATGACCATATAATTTTGCCCTCAGGTTCCGTTGCAGTCACTACAATCGTTACAGGCTGTTCAAATATCTCATGGGTTTGAGTCGTGAAATATTTCCCCCCTTTTTCATCGTATGCGGTTACTACGCAATCGCCGGAAATATGCCTGCCGGAAAAAGTTTTTTCAGCCGAAATCCTTTCCGATGATAAGTTACCCCTTGTTGAAGACGACGAAAACTGCCCGCAACCAGCAAACGGCAATAGAATAGAAATCGCCACTGTAAGCCATATAATCAATGTATATCTCATTTCTGTTTCCTCATGGATAGCCTGAAATTCATAAGTCTATATGCTAACAGTTTTTAATAAAAAATGCAACCCCAAACACGCTAAAGGCGGAAAAGAAGCCACAAAAGATCGGGTTACATGGCGTCTTCAACTTCTGCTCAAGCCATATATATACAGCCCCGGTGAAAATCGACATTCCACCGGGGCTTATATTTTGTATCTAACTAATTTTCAGTTATTTTACAATTGAGAAAGTTTTTCCAGCAGGCTGTATCGCGACGCCGCATCTTTCTTCGCTTCTACCATCAATTTAGCAGCCACTTCCGGCTTGGAATTTTTCAATGCCCGGTACCTGTTCTCGCCGTATGCATATTCTTCAAAGTCAAGGGTCGGTTCTTTCGAATCCAACTGAAGCGGATTCTTACCTTCGGCTGTAAGTCGCGGATCGAACCTGTACAAAGGCCAGTGTCCGCATTCGATTGCCTTCTTCTGTTCATCCACGCCGTACATCAGGTTAAAGCCATGCGCGATGCAATGAGTATATGCGATCACAATCGAGGGTCCGTCATAACTTTCCGCTTCGGCGTATGCCTTCACAGCCTGATTCGGGTTGGCCGCCAGTGCGATCTGTGCGACATAAATCCCGCCATAGCTCATTAAGATAAGACCGAGATTTTTCTTTGGCATCGTCTTACCGGCTGCTGCAAACTTTGCTACCGCTCCGCGCGGTGTCGCCTTTGACATCTGACCGCCCGTATTCGAATATACTTCCGTATCCATCACGAGTACATTGACATTTGCACCGCTTGCAAGAACATGATCAAGTCCGCCGTAACCGATGTCATAGGCCCATCCGTCTCCGCCGACGATCCACACAGTTTTCTTCACGAGGTAATCTGCAACTGTAAGCAGCCGTTTGCACTCGTCGCAATCGCTTTTGGTACATTGCTCTTTAAGCTTGACAACCAGCTCGCGCTGCTTTTCGATTTCGTTCTGGCACTTCTGCCCTGCTACGCCGGCCTTCAATGCATCCGTAAGTGAAGCCTCAACGCAACCTGCTGCAGTAACCTTCTCAAGCAGTTCCATCGCATATCCGGAGAACTTGTCGACAGTAAGCCGCATTCCCATTCCGAACTCGGCGTTATCCTCGAACAAACTGTTGGACCATGTCGGGCCTCTGCCATCGGCGCGAACCGTGTAAGGTGTAGTCGGCAGGTTACCGCCGTAGATTGAAGAACATCCCGTAGCATTGGCGATATAGGCATGGTCGCCGAACAACTGGGTCAGCAGTTTAATGTTTGCTGTCTCACCGCAACCGGCACAGGCACCTGAATACTCGAACAACGGCTGGATTAGCTGGCTGCCCTTGACGCTTGCAGCTTTGAATTTCGAATGATCTGTATTCGGCAGCGAAAGGAAGAAATCGTAGTTCTCACGTTCCTTCGCCCGCAACTGTTCCTGCAATGCCATGTTGATCGCCTTGCGGCCCGTAGGCTGCTTGTCGGCATCCTTTTCTTTCCCAGGACACTGCACTACACATGCGCCGCAACCCGTACAATCCTCAGGTGCGACCTGAACGGTAAACTTCATCCCGGCAAAATCCTTACCCTTGGCATCGACACTCTTAAATGTCTCAGGAGCATCTCCAAGAAGTTGATCTTCATACGCCTTGATACGGATCGTTGCATGGGGACAAACAAAACTGCACTGACCGCACTGAATACAAACATCAGGATTCCACTCTGGAATATGAACGCCGATGTTACGCTTTTCATACTTTGTCGTCGCCATCGGAAATCTTCCATTCTCGGGCATCATGCTGACAGGAATATCATCGCCGCGGCCAGCCATGATCTCGCCCACTACGTTACGTACGAAATCAGGAGCATCGGCAGGTACAGGAGCCGGCATCTTAAGCGTACTCGTCGCAGTTGCCGGAATGTTCACCTCGAATGCCTTGCTAAGTGCAGCGTCTACCGCGTCGTTATTCATCGATACGATCTTGTCGCCCTTTTTGCCATACGTCTTCTTGATCGCCGTCTTGATAGCTTCGACTGCTTTACCTTCTTCGATAACACCGCTGATCTTAAAGAACGCTGTCTGCATTATCACGTTGATCCTTGCACCAAGGCCAAGCTCTTCGGCAATACTGATCGCGTCGATCACATAAAACTTAAGCTTCTTGTCGATGATCTGCTGCTGGACCTCAACCGGAAGAGTATCCCATACCTCGTCGGCGCCATGGCTGCTTGTAAGCAGGAATGTCCCGCCTTCTTTGGCTTTTGAGAGCATGTCGTACTTTTCAAGGAAGCTCGGGTTGTGGCATGCCACAAAATCAGCTTTTTCAATAAGGTACGGACTCTGGATACGGTCTTTGCCGAAACGAAGATGCGAAACCGTTACCGCACCTGCCTTCTTTGAGTCATACACAAAATATCCTTGTGCGTAATTATCTGTAAGTTCACCGATGATCTTGATAGAGTTCTTATTGGCACCGACCGTACCATCTGACCCCAGACCGTAGAACATAGCGCTGTAAACATCGGGATCAAGGTGAAATGACTCATCCACATCGATATTCGTGTTTGTTACATCGTCAACAATACCGACGGTAAACTTATTCTTTGGTTTTTCAGCGCCGAGGTTATCGAATACAGCCTTAACCCGTGCTGGCGTAAACTCCTTGGAACCAAGAGCATACCTGCCGCCAATGATTGTAGGATAACCGTCAAAGGAAACCGAACCGTCACCCATTGCCTCGCCGATCGCCGTCCGTATATCCATATAAAGAGGTTCGCCCAGAGTACCGGACTCTTTAGTCCTGTCAAGTACGGCGAACTTGTTTGCTGACTTAGGCAAGGCATCGATAAAGTGTTTGATGCTGAAAGGCCTGAACAACCGAACTTTCAATACACCGACCTTTTCGCCCTTAGATACCATGTAGTCAACTGTTTCATGAACGGTATCGGCACCGGAACCCATAATGATGATGACCTTCTCTGCGTCAGGAGAACCGAAATAATCAAACAGTTTATACTCTCTGCCAACCAGCCCTGCGAACTTATCCATTACAGATTGTACGATATCCGGCGTAGCATCGTAAAATTTATTGACAGTTTCTCTTCCCTGGAAATAAACATCAGGGTTCTGTGCTGTTCCGCCGACAGTCGGATGATCCGGGCTGAGTGCACGTGCTTTGTGTGCAGCCACCAGATCATTGTCGATCATCGCACGCATATCGTCATAAGTTAATTCCTCGACCTTTTGTATTTCGTGACTCGTACGGAAACCGTCGAAGAAATGCAGGAAAGGAATTCTCGATTCAAGCGTTGCCGCCTGTGAGATCAATGCAAAGTCCATAACTTCCTGAACACTCGCAGAACACAACATCGCAAAACCTGTCTGGCGGATGCCCATGACGTCGGAATGGTCGCAGAAAATACTCAATGCCGAATAAGCAAGCGAACGTGCGGATACATGAAATACCGTCGGAGTAAGTTCTCCCGCGATCCGGTACATATTAGGGATCATAAGCAATAAACCCTGCGACGCGGTAAAGGTCGTTACCAAAGCACCGGTCGAAAGTGCCCCATGAATAGCACCGGCAGCTCCGCCTTCGCTTTGCATTTCTGTCACGGACGGGACAGTCCCCCAGATATTCGGTTGATTGGCAGCGCTTTTAGTGTCCGAAATCTCACCCATCGGCGAACTTGGCGTTATCGGGTAAATTGCTATAACCTCATTCGTCGCATGCGCAACATGGGCAGCAGCTGTGTTACCGTCGATTGTTACCATCTTACGTTTCATAAAAATCTCTCCAGATATTAAAGGACTAACATGCTCGTTTATTTAGGGCAAGATCAAAAATTCCCCGCCATGAGCGTTACATACAATACGCGGACTTATAACAGATTTGATAATACAGGGCAACTATTTTTCACAAATATGGCTCTTATACAATAAAATTGGCACATAAATGTTACGGAGAGAAATAAGGCAGGGATGGGAACGCTGGTGCTCGAAACCAGAACCTGCGATGTAAAAGTGTGTTGCCAAAATGATGTAAGTGCTGTAAATAAAGGACTTACGGAAGGATTTTATAGAGAAGGTTTTTCTTGGCTTGAGCATAGACTAATCCCCAAAACGAGTATAAACACGTAAGTCTACGGTAGATATGTTATTACTGTTGAGTATTAGGCAGAAGTCGGTTGAGCAGACCCCTCAGATATTCGTGTGAGATTTCAGAAATTTTCCCAATGGCACAATAGGAATAATCGCCAAGGCGAACCGTAACCATGTTGTTTTGAGCATAGGAACTTTTCTCAAATCCTTTTTTTCCAGGCATATGTTTCATGCCCATTTCTTTTGGTGTCTCGGTAACAACAATAACTGAGATTATCCCTCTTGGCGTATCAACTACGTAGCTGCCGACTATCTGGCCTTTGAAGTGAGCTACGCAGCAGCCTCGGATTTCCATTCCCTGTCCGGTACACGGAAACGCAGGAGTAAAGCCTAATTTGTCTTTGAAAAACTCTGCCAGTTTTTCGGGATCGGTATCGCTGTAAAATTCGCGATGCGAACCCAGGTTCTGTTGATGGATCATAACCAATTCAGCCTGAGCTGCTGTTGCGGTCGAAGGCGTCGTGACATAGAGAATCAGGGGCAGTAAGACTACGAGTATGGCTGCTGCCGCTGTCAAAGCGGGCCAAATCTTACGGTGCAGACGGATTGCCCATATCTGCCGGATAGAGGCAATATTTTTTGTGGTTTCGCTATCTCGGTTAATTTGGCTGCGAATCCGGTCTGCAAGGCCTTCATCGGCTTTAACTGACATAAAGGCCGAACGCAATCTTGCGGCGATTGCCCGTTTTTCAGCGAGCCTTTCCCGGCAATCCTGACATTGATCTAAATGCGTATGGTCTTCATCGCGGCCCTGTATGATATTTTCTAACTGCTCATTTGTAAGGTGATTCATTTTTCACCTCCGATCAATCCCATCTGTTTTGCGTAAGAATTTAATTTATTTTTCAACTCTGCCCTCCCGCGGCTCACGCGGCTCTTTACTGTTCCAACGGCAACACCTGTTATCTGTGCCACATCTTTTTGGCTTAAATTTTCCACATCGGTCAGGAACAAGGTCAATCGCTGGTCTTCGGGCAATCCACTTAGTGCTTTAATAATCTGCTCATCTGAAAAATTCTCTAACAGATCCTCAGCATTTGACCAGACCGTTTCATGGGCCTCGGTCGCCTCAGCAGTAATTTCGTCTTCAAGAGGCAACGTCAACCCGGTAACCTTTTGATGTCTCAAACTGTCGATCCAGGTGTTACGTAATATCTGTAATAGCCATGCTTTACAATTTGTCCCTTTTTCAAATAGCTCGAAGCGATTAAGAGCCTTTGCAAACGTATCCTGCACCAGATCCTCAGCTATACTTTGACGGCCGCAAATAGCCACGGCTGCCCGATATACGGCATCAAGATGCGGCATAGCAAGTTTTTCAAAGCTTTCGTCCCTGGTGCTCAAAATTACGTATCCATTCCATTATCTAAACGTTTAAGACCGCCGAATCGTTCCCTAAAAAGGATGTCGAACAAAATATAAAGGAATTTACATGCTGATTTCAACTAATTTTTTGCGGGAACGAGCTTTTAATTTGAATTCCTGAATCATACAATAAAGTACCGGTACCACCAGCATGGTTAAAACTTCGATAGTCATCCCGCCAAACGACGGTATCGCCATAGGTACCATTACATCGGATCCGCGGCCTGTTGAGGCCAGGACAGGCAGCAACGCCAGTATTGTCGTAGCTGTTGTCATCAGGCATGCCCGCACACGTCTTTTGCCGGCAACGACGGTAGCTTCACGAATTTGCTCGATAGTGTCATGCTCGTGATTTCTGAACGACTGCTCAAGATATGTCCCCATTACAACGCCGTCATCGGAAGCTATTCCAAACAGGGCCAAAAAGCCCACCCATACCGCAACACTTAAGTTTATTGGATGTATCTGGAAAAGGTTCTGCATATTGACGCCGAAAATATCGAAGTCAAGGAACCATGGCTGTGCGTAAAACCATAACATCATAAAGCCGCCTGACCAGGCTACGAGAATGCCGCTAAAGACCAATGAAGTGGTCGCAACCGACTTGAACTGGAAGTATAGTATAAGGAAAATAACAAACAAAGCCAGGGGCAATACGACCGCAAGCGTTTTTTGCGACCGAATCTGGTTTTCGTAGTTACCGGCGAAAGTATAGCTGACGCCTGGTGGTAAAACAAATTGACCCGAATCGATTTTTTCCTGCAGATACGCCTGGCACTGTTCGACAACATCCACTTCGGCATTGCCGGATTTCATATCAAAAAGAACGTAACCGGTAAGGAAGGTGTCTTCGCTTTTGATAACCTGCGGACCGCGGACGTACGATAACTCGGCGACCTCGATAATCGGTATTTGCGCGCCATTCGCTGCGGGCACCAGGATTTTTTCAAGCGCTTCAATACTATCTCTTAGCTCCCGCTGATAACGCACACGTACGGGAAAACGTTCACGTCCTTCGACCGTTGTGGTAACTTTTCTGCCTCCGATGGCGATCTCGACAACATCCTGAAACGCGCGCATCGGCACACCGTAACGGGCCAATGCTTTTCGATCAGGAATGATCTCCAAATAGGGCTTGCCTACTATACGGTCGGCAAAAACAAACGATGGGTCGACTGAAGGGACTTCTTTTAGAAATCTTTCAACGTTGAGACCCACTTTTTCAATTACCTCAAGTGTCGGTCCTTTAATTTTAACGCCCATAGGCGCACGCATACCGCTTTGGAGCATAATGATTCGGGTAGCTATCGGCTGTAGTTTCGGCGCAGAAGTAGTTCCCTGTATCTGGGCAGCTTTTACGATTTCCTGCCAAATGTCATCCGGGGTTTTTATCTCATCTCTCCATTGCCTGTACGGCCTTCCACCCGGATCGGCAATAAGTTCGCCAAAATCATCGCGGGCAAAACTTGCTGTTTTTTTGTTATATCGAAATTTGACCCGGTGCCCGTCTTTGTTGGT
>VRUF01000139.1 GCA_019456245.1 Planctomycetota bacterium
CCAGACGTGCCGCCCGACTACCGGGGGGGGCACTTTCACCTTCATTACCATACTCGTTAAATCTTGTACTTGGCCTACCCCTGGCTTCTCTGGCTGGTCTGAAACCACGTTCTTCTCTTTCCAGACGTTGGGCTTCTTTTTCAACAATCTCGACAAGTTCTTTGTGAAGTACCGGAGGGAGCCACTCGACATTTGAAGCAGCAAAGTCATAAGTTATGGGCTGGAGCAGCCCTTGCTGCATTTCAAACGTATTGAAATTCAACATCTTAAGGCCTATTCCGCCCAGTTCAACCTGATCAATTTTCTCAGGCAAGTGTAACATTTCTTTTCTATGGTCGACCTGACCTCGTGGTACAATTTGCCATTGAGACCAGTTTCCGTCAGCAAGGCGATTCTGTCTTTGAAGTTGTACAGCCGCGAAAAGAGGTTTGGCCAGTTGCTCATCTCTCCATTCGCTCTGCACCTTGCGTCCGGCAAAGCACAGCTCAAAGTTTGCGTATAGAGTCTGAACATCGAAAAAAACCTGCACACTTACGACGTCAACATCGCCAAGTTCTGTCTGGACAAATTCATACGGTTTTGCCATGTCAATGGTTTCTGTTGGCACATAAACGACGGTTCTAAATTTCTGGACAACAGTTTCTGCCAGTGGTGGAATATCGGGTTTGCTGTAGACCCTTTCTTCTACCCCGATCAGTATACCTTTTCCCGGCTGAAGATTTAGGATGTTTTTGGTGTCAACCTTTACCGTCAATTCCATTTTATTGAGGAATTCGCCGTATTTGGTTGCTCGGTATATTCTTGGCTTGGGCGGGGCTTGGAGCTTTTCCGTTATCGTCTTAGCAAGGTTGTTTATAGATTGATCGATCTTGCCGGGAGAGAGTTTCCTGTTATTTTGCTCCACTGCGTACGGGCTGCCAATGACAAAATTCCACAGCAAAGCAAGGCACAAGATCGCAACGCCCCCAAGCACGACTTTATCAACGTGCTTTTCCAGTACTTCCAGTATTTTCTTGCCGTTTAATTTAACGCTGGTCTTCATTTAATCTTCCCAAAACTTCAAAACAGTTAAGATCGGTTCGCAATCCTGTTAATTCTACCTAAGCATACTACCGCGACCACCGGGTGTAAGAACCGTTGGGGGGTTCAGCAGGTCCTTAATCGCCTGAGGTTTAATATCGTCATATCCGATTCTATGAAAGATGTATTCGCAGACGAGATTCAGTTTTACAACTGCAGCATCTCCGTAGTGATAATTGCTGTGAACCAGAGCCTGGCGATCAACGGGCTCCTGCAAAAATTGCATAATTGTAATCTGGTTATGCTTAAAGGTTTCTTCCGATCCCTTTCCGTCATACCCATAGAACTTGTGTTCCTTTTCCCTACAAAGTTCTTCCATAAATGAGAACACCGCATTGGATTCGACGACAACCGAGACGCTGAAATGGATAACATCTGTGTCTTCATTGCATTTTCGTGTAGTCCATGCTTTGACGCCCAGAACGGAAGTGGCTTGTTGTTGCGGCGTTAGCGATCTATTCAAAGACATTGCCGATCTATTCAAAGGTGTTACCGAGCTACTCAAATACGCGGGAAAATCACCTTCAACTGAAACAGCGGCAGACATTCTATTATAAGAAGTCTTTGATGGTATGAAATAATTAGCATATTTAAGAAAAGAAACACCGACAAGCCGCTTGACGGGCGAAGTAAGAACACTGAAGCTTTTGGAATTACTATTCATCGACGCGATCGTATCTGCAATATCTTCGTGAACCCACAAAGCAAGCTGCGAGTACCAGCAATCTTCAATTGCCTTGGGGCCCTGATAACCAAAGTTTTCCCAGTAATCATACAGACCGAAAAGGTTTGCCGAAGCATAGAGGGATATTTGAGACGCTCTTTTTTCCAGGAAAGCATCCCTTATCGCTAAAGTTACAACTGCAAGCGGATCTCGGCTTCTCGCACTGCGTGGTCTGCCGGAATAACCGGCCGAAGAGTCTTCACGACTAGTACCCCCCCTTCGCAAAATTTCCAGATGTACCTCCTGGTCCGTAGGAGCGCTTCTTGCATTCATTTGAGTTACCAAAGAATCGATTTTTCCCCTGAATTTTTTTCCGAAATCGATGAAGACCTGAACAGATGTATCAACTGGTACCGGAAAAACCTGGTAGCTGGCCAACTCTCTCATAGTACTCTGCCGTACCTGTAGCTCGACGGCGTCGACATCTCTTGCATGTTCATCCTGATACGCCTCTTCTATCGTGCTCTGTTTACTTGAAGGTGCTTTATCAATCCAGTTCCTTACACTTTTCCCCTGTCGTACGCTGATTTCCTCCATATCCTTACGCAGCGCTTTACCGGTCAGTATCGTCGGTATCAGCAAAAGAAGTACAAGCAGCAGTATACCTACAGGTATCAGCAAAGCTGTGTATTTTTTAATAAAAGCCATCACATAAGCCATCAGTTTTATCCCTTGATAAAAACGGCGTCTAAATTATATCCATGTATTGCCTGGACCAGCCGGGGCAACTAATTAAAACGGACTCAACGGTTTTGCAGCTGTTTCCTGCTTGGGTGCGTTTTTCCATAAGAACTTTGCATTAATCCTAAACCAGTGGTCCCTGGTAATATACATCTGATCACCGTTTCGGTCGGTTTTAATCCTTCCAAGGTCATCCTGATCAATGGAGGGATCGTTATCAATTTCTTCCTGTGTTCTAAAATCCAGTGTCTTTGCGATCTCTTCCTTTGTGAGTGGATCAATTAGCCCCATCTCAATCTGAATGCGGTCAAGTGTGTGCATGCCACGCATGTTGTACATAGGCCTCCTTCCAGAAGCAACAGGATTGTCCGGCGTATCTATAACAACGCGTATGAATTCCTTCACGGTACCAATGCCCCCAGGTATTTCGGTTGCGTTTAGATCCACTTCTCCCGTTTTCTGTATGAAATGCTCTATTTCCTCCCTTTTGAAGAGTTCAAACTGGCAATTTTTAAATATCTGATCTAGATTTTGCAGCCTTGTGACAAAGCCCCATTTACTCTGGTCCGTTCCGACACCGGAAGGATCAAGGAGTTCTATAATTTCCGCATACGGGCTGAAACCTTCTATAGTAACAACAAAACCCGGTCCGTTATCGATTTCGCCGTCTTCCAGAACTCCTGCTGCCGTTTGGCTGCCAGGCACATTATAATATTTTGCCGAACCATACGCGCCCGAATATTCATCTTCATCATCATCACGAGAACGTGTATTCGTATCGTCCCTGGCACGCCTACCTCCACGTCCTCTTACACCGCTTTTAATTATTCTGAATGGTGCTGTTTTAATTGACTGCGTGTAATTGATCGAAAGGCCCGTAACGAAGATTTGTTTCCGCTGCTGCCGATCTATTTTTTTGACGGCATTGGTGTCGCCTGCGGCAAATGCCTCATACAATTCGACCTGCTCCTTGTTGTTGTCTTTGTTCGGCAGAGAAGCGAGTATCCTCTGGGCAAGAACCGGTATCACATCACGGTAATCGAAATAGGCCATCTGTTTTTCCATCCTCGCGGCAGATTCATCGTCTCTGGTAAGCTGCTCATCCTGTCTGTTTTGAACGCCTTGAGCAATACTGATAATCTGTTTTGTCTTCGAGCGGTACGTTTGTGCGGCTTTGGAGTTGTACTTCCCTGCGTTTACTCTTGCTACGACAAGGCTGAGGACGGAAACAGCGAGCAGTATACTTGCGGCAATTGTAAATAACTTTTCCTTTCTGGCCCATGCCATTGCACTCGCGATACGTTTTGGAAGGAGGTTGCTTGTAATTTTTGCCTCACCGAGCAATTGAACGGCAAGTCCATAGGCGACGCCATAGTCCGTGATATTTTCGTGGAACCTGGCCGAAGAAACATCTTCAGCAATTTTTAGTTTCTCGAACGAATCGGGAACAATTACGGGAATACCGAGAGTTTGCTGGAGATATTTTGCGACTCCTTTCAGTTTCATTCCTCCGCCAAAGACTATCATCTTTGAAAAGCCTTTCTGGCGACCTGATCCGCTGGAGGTGTAGAAACCGAGTGATCGCTGGACTTCAGAACCCAGGTCCGTATATACAGGTTTCATCGCACTGAATATCTGGCGGATATATTTGCTTACAGTAGCGGTGCGTTTTAGCTTTTCAGCCTTTGCAAACTTAAGATGGAATGCATCGGAGATCGCTTCTGTAAATGCGTTGCCTCCAATGCGAATACTTCTCTGCCAGACGGATGTCTTTGTAGAGACGACCAGGGTTGTGTTATCTGCACCCATATCGAGCAAAATAGTGGCTTTCCTTGATGAGGAAGCAATGTCGTCCCTGTCGTAGTTGACGTAGTTATGAAGCGCGATAGGCGCGATCTGTACGCATGTAACCCTCATGTTCTCATGGGCAAAGACATCTACAATTTCATTTACAAGCTCGTTCTTGATGGCAAAGAGCCCCACCTCCTTAACGGGACTGTCGGGAGTTTCCATGAGCTGCCAGTCCCATTCGACCTCATTGATGTTAAACGGTATCTGCTGAACAGCTTCATATTTAACTATCTCGGGGATTTTTTTGGCGTCAACAGGAGGAAGCGAAACAAATCTTGCGAAAGCATTGTGACCTGCAACGGAGATCGCGACTTCATCTTTTTCGATCTCATTTCTGGATACAAAGGTGCTGACTGTCTCGGCGATGATCTCGTGTTTTTCCTCCGGGGAAACATTTCCACCCGAAAGGAGTTTTCGGTGTTCAATATAGTCAAATCCGATTACCTCAAGACCGTCTTCGCCCTCTATCAGACGAACAGCCTTAAGAGAATTAACACCAACGTCAATCCCCCAGACACCATGAACGGATGCAGCCATACTAAATCACTCCTGCTGGAAGTTCTTCAAACACATTAACGGTCGGGCTAGTCCACTTAAAATAGTACCAATATGATCCGACCGCATTTCTAGTTTGCTTCAAACAACATTGAATCTGAAGCACACACCCGGTATTATAACATATTATGAAAACGTTTGCCATAATAACACTCGGATGCAAGGTCAATCAGTACGAAAGCCAGCAGATACGCCAACTTCTGGAGTCCAACGGTCTTTGTCAGGTCGCCAATTCTGACGGAGCTGACCTTATCGTTACCAATACCTGCTGCGTTACCAGCATTGCCTCATCGAAGAGCCGCCAAGCCATACGAAAAGCCCTGCGAAATAACAAAAACGCCACTCTCGTGGTCGCTGGATGCCTTCCCGCATCGCCAACTGACGAACTTGGCGATATTGGGGGCAATACTCTTGTTGTCGGCCAAAAAAGCCATTTAGGCCATAAATTACAAACACTTATCAACGAAAATTCCACTAAGCAACCGACTGAGTATAGTAAACCAACTCAGAATGCTGAAATCAAACATAAACACCCCCCACGGACCGATAATGACGCTGATAAACTCAATCTGCTGCGGTCATATACAGGACAATCACGTGCTTTTGTGAAAATCCAGGACGGTTGTGACGGTTTTTGCACATACTGCATAGTCCCTACAATCCGCACAGAGCTCAACAGTAAGCCTGAAAAAGCAGTGCTCAAGGAGGTTTCTGCCCTTGTATACGCAGGACACAGGGAAATTGTTCTGACAGGAATTTTTCTTGGGGCTTATGGTCGGCAAACCGTTCGGCGTTGGAAATGGGACGAGCCGCGAAAAAATTTATTTGCCGGACTTCTTGATAAAATTGCCTCTGTCGATGGTTTAGAGAGGGTAAGATTAAGCTCGCTGGAACCTGCAGACGTGAGAGACGAGCTGATCGAGGTGTTTTGTAAACATCGTAACATTATGCCTCACCTGCACTTACCGCTGCAATCCGGGTCAAATTCGATACTGAAAAAAATGTGTCGACAGTATAATATAGATGCGTTTCTGGAAACAGCGGAAGTCCTGCAGAAAAAACTCGACCGGCCTGCCATCACGACGGATATTATCGTGGGATTTCCCGGCGAAACAGAGAAGGATTTTGAGGAAACTATGACGGTCGCCAAAAAGGTTGGGTTTGCGAAAATGCATGTATTCAGCTTCAGCCGGCGAAAAAATACCCCCGCATACTCAATGGACAACAAACTTGCTCCGGAAGTGATAAAGCAACGGTCAAAAATCCTGCATGAACTTGACGAAAAGGGTCAAGAAATTTTCCGCGAAAAATTTTCCGGTGAAAAGGTTGGTGTAATAATCGAAGATACTGCGGAACGAAAGGGACGATGTGAACGCTATTTTATGGTTTCTTTTGCCGGTAACAAGCCGCTTGAAAGAGGCGAACTTGTATACGGAACCCTCAACGAAGACGGAAAAACAGCAAAACTTACCCATTAGATAACTTGTACCCGTGGACGGTTACGATAACCTTAATTCCATTACCTTACGGTTATTTCTTGGGTATTTATGGTAAATGTGGTAACATAATTTGTATCGTATGTGATAATTATGTTTGTTAAGCACGTAGGAGAATTCAGCTAATGCTTCATAGACCAATATTTTACGTATCAATACTTATCATAACTACGTTTTGGGCACCCTTGCAGGCAACCAGAGCGGATCAGCAACAGAACAAGGGCGGCTGGCTAGAGGCTATTGTTTCTTATCAGCCGCAAAAGGAGGAGACTGTAAAAGACAGTGCGTGGCAACCGGTTTCTTCGGATGTGATCACGTACATGCAGCCTCCGCATTTTTTTTCTGTCGATATTTCATCTCAGCCATACCTGACGCTGATCACAACCGATGCCGGTGACAGCGTCAACTTTGACCGTGCGATATGGGCCAATGCCAAACTGATTAGCGCCGATGGTACTGAGGTGTGGCTGGACATGCTCAAACCGTTTCAGGTTGATCTCGAATTTGGTGAATTCCATGCCCGTGAAAAGGAAAGGAAAATCGGAACCGTCACTTTCCAGCGATTTATCCGGGCCCACGCAAATAGCGTAGTGGTGTACCAACTTGATCCCGAAAAAAAGTACACAACTTTTCAGGCTTATGCCGGGCTTGAACAGAATGGCAGCGGAGGTACGGTAAAGTTCATCGTACAGAACAAGATCGTCAAGACTGAAAAAGACGACCTCAATGACTTCTGGAAACCATTGGTCAAAGAATTTCCCGATGACAGTGCCATGATAATGGCAGCGAGGGACTGGATGCGGCGTGATAGGTTGATACTCGGCAGCGACAACACAGACTTTGAGCAAAAAACCAAAGAAGCTTTGGAATTTACAAAGAAGACCCTGGCCTATGTTGAAAAGGCAGCCGACTGCAGCGAACTTAAAGCAAAATTGAAACGGGTCGAACAGA
>VRUF01000381.1 GCA_019456245.1 Planctomycetota bacterium
AACATTTCCCTTCAGAAAAGAAGGATCAGATTGAAGAAGCAAGACAGGGTCTTTCTGACCATTGCTTCGAGGCTCTCACAACTGGCTCGTGGTGCAGTTTCAATAGTCCAGCCCGAAACGCTGCTCGCATGGTATCGTCGGCTGAATAAGAGGTTTTGGACTTACCCTTCAAAACGCAAACAGCCCGGCAGACCAAGAACGCCAAAGGAAATCAGAAAACTGGTTCTGAAGATGAAAAATGAAAATATTCTCTGGGGAAACGGCAAGATACAAGGTGAGCTTCTGAAACTTGGCATTGAACTTGACAGACGGACAATCGCAATGATTATTGCTGATTTCCGGAAGCAGGGAAGAATACAGAACGGGATAACCTGGTCTGAGTTCATCAAGAGGCATATTGAAAGTCTTTTCGCCACCGATTTTTTCAAGGCGGACACGCTGTTCGGAAAAGGATTCTATGTCTTCTTCAGCCTCGCCTATAGGGCTTTGAAGACAAGAAAGATCATCCTGTTTTCGATCACCTCAAATCCAACCCGGGAGTTTGTCCGTCAACAAATGATCTTGTTTGATGAGGAAGTACCCGGGGATAAATATCTTATCCATGATAATTCACCGGAATTGAAGTCCTTCGACTATGAGAGCTATGGTACAAGAGATGTTCCCATCTCAACCTACGCTCCAAATATGAATTGCTTTGCCGAAAGGTTCATAGGCTCCATCCGCCGAGAAGCTCTGGATTGGTTTGTGCTGTTCAGCGAAAGACAGATCAAACGTATTGTTTCCCTGTACATCCACTTTTACAATGAGCTCCGTCCTCATCAAGGCTTGGATCAGGGAGTGCCGTGCGGATACGAAAGCCAAAAGCTCGGAAAAGTGAGATCAAAACCTGTCCTCTCCGGTTTGCACCATCATTATTACCGAGTAGCGTAAGGAAAGCTTTCCATATCAATAATCGCCCCCTTTATATCTCGACAAGAAAAGTGCGCGTCGAAAATACCATTCTGCCACATTCTATTGCCGCAAAACGCTTTTCAACCAAAGGTGTTCCAAGATTTAAGTTGTTTTGAAGGCGCAAATCTGCTTCGAGAATTGCCATCAACGCCGAAACCACGCCGGATGGCATTTTTCACCACCACTGCCTCCCGGAAGGATTAGTCTACGCCGGGAGCGCAGCCGACGAGAAACGAAGCTCCGTCGGACGCGAGG
>VRUF01000382.1 GCA_019456245.1 Planctomycetota bacterium
CAGGTCCGCGTCTCAATGGTTTTTAAACCGTCGGCGATCATCCACGCCCAGGGCTGCTTAATAGATATCGCCTTCATTCTACTCATCGTGAAAACCATACCTTTAGAAATATATCTTTATAGGGGTAGACCATGAATCCGGAAAAGTCGCCGCCGCCAATTCCGGCAAACTGGCTCACGTATTCATATTCAAGAGACGGGATATCAGACTCTTGTTTTGTATAGCCCTCTGAACACAAAGCCTGCATCTCTTTTTTGTCGATGATCTCGGGAAAACCAAAAGTAAAACCATCCCGACTTGCGACTATCTCGTGCAATAATTTAATCAAGCCGTCCACTTTCACAACAGATCCCGCGTAAACTTCGACAAACCCTGCAACCTCTATACCTCGCGGCCCTTCGTCTGCGACCTGGGCGGATCCTTCCAGGATATAATGCTTACCATCAACTACGCAGTAAACCCCTTTCACTTCACCGCCGCCGTCAACTCGCTGTCCTATACATTCGTTAATCATTTTCAATCTCGCTTTCTTTTCTCAATTTCTGCCTTCAGTTCTTTTGTTATCGCTCCATGAAATACCTTCGCGTAAAAATCCCAAAAGCCTGGTTGTTTAAGTTCTGGGCTGCTTGAAAACTCCTCGTCAACATATCCGAACTCCTTGGCCTTCTTTACAGCAGCGATAGTTATATCATCTGCCATGTATTCAACGGAATGTTCGGGCCAGCACGAATCTACCAGTTTTACAATCACGTCGGTTTCCTTGAAAAGATCACACATATTCTGCACTGCGTCATGTGCTGCAGCATTCATGATCTCTGCTTGTGTTGCATTCCGAACCATTTACTCACTCGCTTTCAAATTAATCATTTTAAAACGTAACCGCCGCAATCAGCGTCGCCGACGCTATCCAATAAATCGCCCGCCGTCCATCGCCGTCGACTGCATAAACTACAGACGACAAGACGCTTAAAACGATCATCACAGCCGGCAAAAACTTTTCAATCATGTTTAAACCTCAACTTTCAATTAACATGCGGGTTCGAACGGTTGTCTCTTCAAACCAGCCGCGATTGCACTTAGGGCATTGGTCCGGGACGGCGTTTGCCGGCAGATCATAACCACAGGCTTGACATTCCCATCTTGTGTATTTCGCCTGGGCCTGACTGGTTTCGATCTGGCTACGAGCCTGGGTGATTTTAATCTT
>VRUF01000140.1 GCA_019456245.1 Planctomycetota bacterium
CAGCCGTCATTGACTACCGCTTCCTTACTGATTTCGGTAAAGTTTGGAAAGCTGGTTTTTTTTGGTGGGGAGCCGCCCGCATTACTACGGTTTGGCTTCCCTGCCAGCGACTCCCCTGCCCGATCCTTCTTGGCCTTTTTAGCCTTATCAATTTTCATCAGCCGCGGCCAGGTAATACTGATCCCAGCCGTTGCCAGGGTGAACCACATCAAATAAACAGGATTGTTGAGTATCATCGGCAAATAATAAGCTGTAAGTTTTGCGATCGGGTCCGCCAGCGTATCAACTTGTTTATCTGTTAATTTTAATTCCTCGATTCCTGTGGCGTTGGCCCAGAGATCGAACGGAATTTTTACTATCTCCCTGATCGCCTCGTTCGGCTCGGTCGCCATCGCCTCATTGACCCGATCGGTATCGATCTTTTGCTGCGTACTACCGACAGGCCGCCCGCTTCCAGGCCGCACGCCCCCCCGCTTCTCTTTAATGTCGGCGCCGGTTAAATCGTCCAGTGATCTTACAAAATCGGAATGTTCCTTTTCCTTCACCGGCGCCGACTGTGTGGATGATGCCGGTTTTTTTGTTTTGTTTTTTTTCTTTGGAGTTTTATTTTTACTCGTCTTCATTGTCATCGCCTCCAAACTCAATCGTCAAACCGCCTTCATCGTCATCGTCATCGTCCGGCTCTGGATCCGCCGGCGGTTCTGGATCTTCCAGCTGATCCCGCTTTGCTTTTTCTAATTTCGCAAGCCGCTCGTCAAAACTGCCCTGGTTTTTTTTGATTGCCGACAACGGATCCAGATCGACCGCCTTCGTGCCGGCGTCTGTGATCTCAAAAACCGCGACGCAGTTCGGACAATAATATTTGCTAGGGTCCTTTTCCGCCGGCGTTACTTTTGTTTGACAATTATCGCAAAGCATTTTTTTCGGCCTCCATTTTTTTAAGTTCCACAATATCCGCCAGTAAACTTTCGATTGTTTTATCCTGATCAATCCGGTGTTTTATATATTGATCGATTTGCAGATTTAAGATCCGCAAGCCCTGGTCGATACGAATTACGGCTATTTTAAGATCCGCGTGTTTGTCCACCGCCTCCATTTGTTCCGATGTCATCGGTTGTAAATTTTGAAATATATTCGGCTCTGTCATAAGTTTACCTCGACTTTCTTTGTGATAAAATCGCATACTGTTTTTCATAATGCCCAAACCGTGTATGTTTTTTCGCAACGTAAACGATGCGCACAACTTTACCAGTCAACTCGAATTTTTCGATCAAGCGGCGGAGATGTTTGTTGCCTGGAATAAATGTAACGCTGGACCGGTCGCCTGGTATTGTTTCGATCGGATAGAGTAGTTGCTGATGATAGGTGCTGTTATTCCGCAGTGGCGGAAAAAGCAGGCCGGAAATTTCCTGGCCTATGGATCTGAAAAAGAAAAGCGGCTGGCTTGTAACGTCGAGCCGGCCCAGAAGATCGCCGACTTCCGTTGGATTTAAAAATTTTTCGTTTTTTTGCGGCGTAATTGGAAGATTTATCGAAAACCGATTTTTGGTTATCGGAGTAGGTTTTGATTTGGCCGTTTTTTTTTGTTTTTTATCGGGCATAGCGTTATTTTTTTTTTTAACGTTATGCTCTATAAGGACTTATGAGACTTAACATATCTTATCGGACATAACGCTATCTTTGATTACAATGCCGGTCATTATCGGCATACGCTGGTTTTTAACAGAATACAAACTAACCTGTCAAGTCTTTTTTTAAAAAACTTTCATAATTTACAGTTTTTTAAGATCGCCTGGCTGTGAATGAGACATAATGCGTTCGAGTTTTAGAATATCGACATAAGCAACCATTGAACCGCAGCCGGCACAGCCGGCCAAACTATTGTATAAAACATAATCTTAGAATACACCAAAACCGATGGATTGTCAAGGCCGAAGTTTTTTCGGCATAAAACAGTTGACAGCGCAGCTGTCTTCCTTTAATGTTTTGCGCGTTCGCCGATTTTAAGGCGAACCGCAAGGGCCTTCATTCGTCGCGTAGCAAGAATAAGGCCCGCCTCCCGCCCAACAGGGTAAGGCTTCTTTTACCCTTTTCAAGCAAAAAATAAAAAAAAAGAAGTGATTCGTTGGTTTTCAGCTAAGTTGTGATTTCAAAAGGGGTTATTTCTCACAGGTTATCCACAATCGAGAAACTGCTCGTTGATCTCTTTTTCTGCTTCGTCAAAGGTTAGTGTTTTAATCTCATCATCGCCGCTGTATATGCGGATCACTTGCTCGTCAGCGTCTATCTTGATCCTGATCCCCAGGGGGAGAATTACACGCAAAACGTTTTTCATAATTCCGCTAAGCATCGTTACCGACTCCTAATCATTCCACGCCTCCGGACTCTTCCATCGTTACCGACTTTCGTTGTCTTTTTCCCCGATCGGAAGGATCCTTTTTTTTAGGGTAACGTACTTTTTATATGCTCGATGGTGTGCCTGCTTGCAAGCCTTTTTACAAAAACCGTCTCTATCGGTCTGTTTGGCCGGCTCATACTCACACCCACACCAACGGCAATACCATATAACCTTAAACATTGACACTCCAAACCTGCGTTACTCAGATACCCGGATCACCGGAGCTGATCGCCGGCATTCGAATATTTATGAGTAACGCTGATTATTTGATCAGCCAGCCAATTATGCCGGTCAGGCCGGCCAGGATAAACGTCCAATAGTTCGGCAGGCGGTTCCTGACCTTTTCGAGCAGCTCCTCGATCCGGTCCGTGCGATCTTCCAGGTTGTCAATGCGCACCGTATTCGTCGCGATCCGTTCGCCTTCACTCATAACGCCGCTCTGACCAGCTTAACAAGTTTCTTTGTACTATCGCCCTGCTCGGCATTCATTGCGTTCGATACCCTGTCTCCCTGGCCGGCGTGCTTTAAATCCTCGACGCCTCGAACAATCTCCGTGATTGCTGTGTTTGCCGTGCGGCGTCTGAATTCCTGCCAGCTCAAGGCGGCTGCAACAACCGCGGCCCCTGCCAGCTTCAGGACCACGGCGATCTGTGGCGGTATCAAAACACCTAATTGCGAATTGATCACCATCTCGCCCTGCTCTGTGGCTGTGATCGCAAGCTCCGCCCCCTGGTCAACCCTGCTAAGATCGAGCGGAGCGCAACCGGCAAAAAACGCAAAAACACTGATTATAATGATTTTGACTTCCATCTTCATTTTTTGACTTCCTTATTTGCTTTCTAAGCGTCTAAAATCGTTTGGTCCATACAACAGGACTTAACTTCCAGGTTCTACCGACGGCGGCTGCGTTTGCGCCGCTTGCGGCTCTTTGACACACGCCAGCCGCCCCTGACTTTATAGACCGAGGTGTTTTTCGGCTTTGCCCTTTTGGCAGAGGTTTTTGTTTTGTAGGTTTTCCGTGTACTTCTGCCGGTCGCACGTTTTCTTTTCCTTGCCATTTTTTAAGCCTCCATACTTGAGATTAAAATATTATCGTCCGCAATTTGATTTTGCAGATCGTTAAGCCTTGATTGTTTTTCGTCGCGTTCTTTTTTTAGATCCGCCGGCGTATAAATATCAACGTGTCCCGACGGATGGGTTACAATCATCGTGCCGTCTTTATATTCAGTTTTTATCGCCATTACACTTACACTCCACCCCGAACACAACGCAAACTGCCGAATGGATCACTTTTAGCATTTGCCGCTACTGAACCAAAAGTAAATGCAATTCTCCAGGCACTTGTAGTCAACTGCCTGTAGGTTGTCGAAGTCCAAAAAATATTTGAACCCGTATTGGAAAACGGCGGCTCGTCGATTGAGGACAGCGTTTTGCTGTAATTCACTATACTCATCAATTCCTTGACATTAGGCAGCCGCCAATCGGTGAACCCTGCGAAAGTCAACGCTTCGGCATACGTTACAGCAAAACTCCAGGTACTCACACCACCTAAATTACAGCCGGCGGCATTGCCGTCGGCGGCCCACATCAAACCCGTCGCCCTGTCGATCACAACAACGTCGCCGCCGATCGTCTTTGAAACAAACCTGACTTTATTATTGCTGTTGAGTCGGCCCTTCCACCAGCCGGCCTCATACGTTCCGTCATCGCCGGCTTGATATTCGACCGTCTGGCCTGTTTTAGGCAGCTGCCTTGTTATAATATTTTTATGATGCTTGGGCGTTTTATTCATAAACCACGAACACCTTTTCCCCTGCCACTTCAAAATTCGCATTTATCCGATTAAGGTTGTAGATCGCAACTTCTAAGGATTCACCAGGATCCAAAGGAAAACACTCGTCCTGGACCGCCGCCGTGTCAAAATCGATCCAGGCGATGCCGGTGTTCTTAACGTCGGCTTTTACAACCGCCCTGTTTGCCGGCTGGTCGGCGCCGGTAACGTTCGTGTCGGCGGAAGCGTGGGTGATCTTATCAACCGGCTGCGCAGGACCTGCCGCCGGCTGTTCGTCTATGATCTCCAGGTGTATGCCGATCAGTAAGGTCATCGATTCGCCGGCCTGCGCTATATTACTTAAAGTAATATACGGAAAGGTAGTTTTGATCACCCGCCCTGCTTTGAGGGGAATCGTGTCGGCGTTGTTTTTGTTGGAGAATTTTATCGTCGGCGCCGCCGACGGGTCCGTCAGACTTTCAACTTTCAAAAAATCACCGGCGATCGGGATCAGATAATTTGTCCTGGCCTGCGCAAGATCAATCTCCAGCTTTTGCAGATTGTCATAACGCCTGTCAACTTGCTCTTTTAATTGTCCGTCCCAGTCTAAGCTCATTTTTTCCTCAACAAAAAATAACCCACTACAACCGCAATAGGTACCAGTACCGCCGTCCCGATCATCGCCGCCTTCTTTGCGATCCTGTATGCTTTTTTAATACCCGTAAATATTAAAACCGGCGCGGCAACTGCCATAATCGTTGACTGCATAAAGCCGACCGATATCCTTTTGCCAAGCCCTGCTTTTTCGCCGGTGTCGATATGCTCGATGCGCAAAACCAAATCTTTTCCCAGGTAACTTGAGCTGATAAGTTCCAGGTCCGGCCTGGCCCTGAGCTTGTTTTCGATCAAAGCGATCTGCGCAGCACGGACCCAGGTATTGTTTGTGATCCACTCGAAATGATATTCGATAACATCGCCGTCGCTGAGCAGCTCATCTTTACTTATCTCGATTTTCGTTGTCATTGCAAAAATCCCTTATCGCCACATCGATTCTAAGCCTTTAAAAAAAAAGTTTAGGTATTACAGTATCGGATTATTCGACATAATCAGCCGGCAATCCGCCTTCGGCCTTCAACTGATCGATCGCTATCTCTCGCATTCGTTTTTGGATCTTGTTTTCATTGTCGCGTTTCTCGATGTCCGCCGGATCGACATACACATCGAGCGCGTCAAGCGCTGCCTTATCTGCAACCTCGATATATTCCAGGCCGTCCCTTAAGTTATGGTCCCCCGCCGGCAATTCAGCTTTTGAAAAAATCCTGCCGGCGGCGTCCTCGTAATAACCAAAACCTGTTTTTACAATAAAAGTTTTCATCAGTAGTCATACTCAAAAGGTATCCAAAACACATTATCAGCCCCGACTACTTTCCAATAGTCGTCTTTTTTTACATCGAAAGTCAAACCACCATATTGGCCGCCGACTGCTTCGCGGTGTCCCCTTGCAACAAGCGATCCTGTCGGGTCCGCGTTTCCGTCAGTGTACCCAAGTAAATCAGTAGCCGTTCCCGTCATCGCCGTCACCTGCCCTGCTGTCGCTGGTTGATATACCGTATTGTTCAACTTACTAACTCGGGTCCCGAGCCTGAACGTTTTTGGTGCCGGTGTCGAAATATCCGCTCCCATATTACCATTCTCCATAACCAAGCAGTTGACCGGCCGCCGTCGCGATCGCGTGTATCGCCCCGCGATAATCATCGACATCAAAACTCATACCGGCCTGCAATTCGGCAACCCATTTTGTAGTTGTAACCGTGTTGTTAAAACCGATATAAATTATTCCGGTGTTCGTGGACTTGGCCTGGACTATACAGGCCTTGCGGTTTGCGTTGCTGACCAGGACCTCCGACTGCACAGCTCCGATCGTTTTTTCCGTGTCCCAGTTTTCAAATGCCGTGTCGCCTCGAAGTTCGCCTTCGATGACAGCCATCGAAGCGATGTCGCTGGAGCGATTATCTATGGGTTCGGCCTTGCCTATTTCCTCCAGGCCCACAAGGATCGTCATCGTACCTGTCAGGCCGGACGCGACCGTTACATAAAACCGCTCGAACGGTATCCGGTATCCCTGCTGCCTGACAAAAGGAATTATTGTATTGCGGACTTCATTAAACTTGATCTCGATAGCACTGGTCGAGTCCGGCGCGTCCCAGATATAAATCCTGTTACCGGAAACTGCAAACTCCTGGTCCGTTACGGCAACCGATAGATCTATCAGTACCTTGCGAACATCGTGGCCGGCGGCCTTGATCTTTGCTAAGTTTTCCGTAAAGCTCATTTTTATTTTTTCCTCAACAAAAATAAGATCAACAGCCCGCCGGCAGCTAAGACCATCGTATTGACGCCGGCTTTTTTCGGAGCAACGCCGGCGCGAAATTGGCCTTTTTCCTGCTGACCGAAAAACACCGGCCAAACGCCGGACGGCGCCATGGCCGGCGGCGCCGGAGCCGGTGAAGGCAGCGGGGGCGGCGGCTCGGGCCCTAAATACCTTGACACGTCATCAGCCAGGTACCTGTTGTACAGGGCCGGTGCTAATTCCCTGAATATGTCTCCTGCACTTTCCCAAAACGTAGGCCTGTCGGCGGCGCTTGCCAGTGCGGCCGATCCTACGTTGCCGGACACCAATTCCTCCTCGATAAATCTTGCACGCTGAGCGTTCCGTAAAGTTTCGGCCTGTCCGGATATGCTGTCCCAATAGTTCACACTGCCCATCGGCTCCATAATCTGCGTTCTGATCACCGGCTTGGGCTGAAATATACTGGCAAAGCCTGAACCGATGTTCGAGGCAAAATCGCCAACGAACGTTACCGCGCCGCCGACAATGTCGCCGGCTGCCAAAATCGGATTAAAACTCCCCTGACTCATAATCGGATCCTTCCTTTTTTAACGAACAAAAAATAAAACACCGCAGCTCCGACGATCCACATCGTATAGTTTTGCGGCTTTGGCTGCGCAGCCGGCGTTACAAACGTTTCCTGCTTTCCTTGTTTTTCCTGCCGGTCCAGAACGTCGGCCAACAGTTCTATTATATTTTCCGACGTAAAAAACTCGTCGGTCTGTTTTTGCTTTTTATCCTCAAGTG